>NZ_DLJI01000039.1:123754-162783 GCF_002484185.1 Empedobacter sp. UBA7620
ATCAATAATTTGTTGATTTCCTTTTTCGTCATTTAATTGTACTTGATAAGATTTGCCTTCTTCTGCTCTCAACGCAAAAGTCGCAACGTTTTCATCTAGATTATCAAATGTTGTAATTTTATTGGTAGGATTATTTTTCTCGAATACAAAACCATTCCATTTTTTTGGTAAATCTCCGTCCGATTTTAATCTTACAGCAAATTTAGTTGTCTGATTTTGAATAAAATTTCCACCTTCCGCAAAAGCTTTTGCATTCCATTTTAAATTTGGATTTGGAACAAGTTTTAACTTAGAATTTGGATTATAAATCTTGACTTGATTGATATGTTGAAATTCTTCTGAGAAGAAAGTCATGTACGTTGTGTAGGCTCTTACAAAGTAAATTCCTTCTTCGTTTTCGTTTTTGGTATTCAGTGTTCCGTCACTTTCACCGTTCACAATCGGAACCAATTTTCGGTTGATTAATTTTTTGTCTTTATCGTATAATTCAACAATAAGATTTGTAGAAATTAAGCTCGGTTTGTAGCCATTTAATGTATAAGCTTTGAACCAAATATTATCTCCAGCAATGTAATCTTCCTTATCAAATAATAAATAAACTTTTTCTTGAGCGTAATTTGTATCCAGACTTTTTATAGCCGTTTCTAATTTTGATTGCGCAAAAGTTGTAATCGAGCAAAAGTATAATGCGAGTAAATAAATATATTTCATGCGAGAATGATTAATCTAATAGAATGAATTTGAACTCTTAAAATTATCATTATTTAGACGATTTTCATTCATACTTTTTATTAAAGTTTATCATAACTTTTGATTGAATGATGATTTTTCTTCTCGAATAATGTTAATTTTTGTTAATGAATTTTTCCTTCATACTAAAATCCAATAATTATTAAATATTAATTACTTTATTTCACTTATACAATAATTTTTTAATATGTTTAGAGATTTGTTTCTTTTTTTGAAGAGAGAAACTATTTAATTTACGAAATTTTATTTTCTTTTTAACTATCGCATATCATTTTGAATGAGTTATTTAATGTTCAAATTTGTTGTAGAAAAGTTAATCAATCAAAATAAAAAGAAATGAAACAAAGAGTACCAGTATCTCAAATTATGGCGAAAGTTTTAATCGCAGTTCCTACGAATAAAAAAATAAGTGAAGTGAACGAATTATTTAAAGAATACAATATTCGTCATATACCTGTAACTGAAGGAGCTAAATTAGCAGGAGTTATTAGTAAGAATGATGTTACTAAATTAGGATATGGAGCTGGAGAAATGGATCAAAATGCTTTAAATGCAATTTATGATACATACGAATTAAAAGATGTAATGGTAAAAAAACCGTTAACTGTTTCTCCTGATACAAATATTAAAGATGTTGCAGAAATCCTATCAGAACAGAGTTTTCACTCTTTGCCAGTAGTTGATGATGATGAGGTTGTTGGAATTGTAACTACAACTGATTTAGTAAAGTATCTTTTAGAACAATATTAAAAGAAAAAGCCTTGCATTTGCAAGGCTTTTTATGAATAATTATTTCTTAGAAATTAATTAGATTCCGTCAACAATTGCGTTTAATGTTGCAGATGGACGCATTGCAGCAGTTGTTTTAGCAAAATCTGCTTTGTAGTAACCACCAATATCTTGAGGTTTACCTTGCGCTCCGATTAACTCTTCGTTAATTTTTGCTTCGTTTTCTTCCATAGCTTTTGCAACAGGAGCAAATTTAGCAGCTAAATCAGCATCTTTTGTTTGATTTGCTAACGCTTCTGCCCAATACATTGCTAAATAGAAGTGAGAACCACGGTTATCGATAGTTCCTAATTTACGACCTGGAGATTTGTCAGTTGCTAAGAATTTAGCATTTGCTTCATCTAAGGCATCAGCTAAAGTTTGAGCTTTTGCATTTCCTTGTGTTTGAGAAACGTGCTCTAAAGAAGCTTGTAATGCTAAGAATTCACCTAAAGAATCCCAACGTAAGTAACCTTCTTCTACGAATTGTTCGATGTGTTTTGGAGCAGATCCTCCCGCACCAGTTTCGAATAATCCACCTCCGTTCATTAATGGAACGATAGATAACATTTTAGCAGAAGTTCCTAATTCTAAAATTGGGAATAAATCTGTTAAGTAGTCACGTAAAACGTTACCAGAAACAGAAATAGTATCTTTTCCTTCTCTTGCACGGCTTAAAGTTTCTTTCATCGCGTCTTTAACGTCCATGATACGAATATCTAAACCTGTTGTATCGTGATCAGCTAAGTATTTTTCAACTTTTTTGATGATTTGTTGATCGTGAGCTCTTCCTTTATCTAACCAGAAAATTGCTGGAGTATCAGATAAACGAGATCTGTTAACCGCTAATTTAACCCAGTCTTGAATAGGAGCGTCTTTAGTTTGAGACATTCTAAAAATATCAGAAGTTTCAACTTTTTGCTCTAATAATGTGTTTCCGTTTGCGTCTTCAACTTTGATAGTTCCGTTTGCAGGAGCTTGGAAAGTTTTGTCGTGAGAACCATATTCTTCCGCTTTTTGAGCCATTAATCCAACATTAGGAACTGTACCAATTTTAGTTGGATCTAAAGCTCCGTTAGCTTTCATATCGTCTACAACAGCTTCGTAGAAACCAGCGTAAGAACGGTCTGGGATGATCGCTACAGTATCTTCTTCAGCACCATCTTTGTTCCACATTTTACCTCCGTTTCTTACTAATGCAGCCATAGATGCGTCAACAATAATATCAGAAGGAACGTGGAAGTTAGTAATTCCTTTATCAGAATTAACCATTGCTACACGTGGTCCGTTTGCTAAATCAGCTTCAATTGCAGCTTTAACTTCTGCTTCTTGAGGTTGACCTTTTATTTTTTCGAATAAATCTGCTAAACCATTGTTTGGATTAATATCTAATGCTTTGAAAGTATCAGCATATTTTACGAAAACATCTTTAAAGAAAGTTTCTACGATAGCTCCAAAAATAACTGGATCAGAAACTTTCATCATTGTTGCTTTTAAGTGAGCAGACAATAATACGTTTTTGTCTTTTGCTTCTTGAATAGCTTCTTGAACAAATGATCTTAAAGAGTTTAAGTTCATTACAGAAGAATCAATTACTTCTCCAGCTTTTAAAGGTGCTGCTGATTTTAATTCTTGAACAGAACCATCTTCTCCGTAAAATTTGATTGTATATTCAGTTGCGTTTTCTAATGTAGTTGAATTTTCAGTACCATAGAAATCACCGGATTTCATGTAAGCAACTTCTGTTTTGCTGTCTGTAGCCCAAGCTCCCATTTTGTGAGGATTAGCTTTTGCATAGTTTTTAACAGCTTTCGGTGCACGACGGTCAGAGTTTCCTTCACGTAAAACTGGATTTACAGCAGAACCTAAAACTTTTCCGTATCTAGCTTTGATTGCTTTTTCATCTTCATTTTTTGGTTCAGCTGGATAATTTGGTACAGCAAAACCTTTCGCCTGCAATTCTGCAATCGCTTCGTCTAACTGAGGAACAGAAGCCGAAATATTAGGTAACTTAATGATATTTGCTTCCGGAGTAGTCGCCAAAGCTCCTAATTCTGCTAAAGCATCAGGAATTCTTTGTTCTTCTTTTAAGAATTCAGGGAAATTAGCTAAAATACGTCCAGCTAAAGAAATATCTGGAACTTCGATTGTAATATCAGCTGTTTTCGTGAATCCTTGTACGATTGGCAAAAATGAGTGAGTTGCCAACATCGGAGCTTCATCCGTAAGTGTGTAATGAATTTTTGACATTATGTTTTAAATTTTTTTGAGACTATTTTAATAATAGTCAATTAAAAATACATTTTTTCAATTTTGAATGCAGAAACTGCAAACTTTGCAAATATACAATATTTAGCAGATTAAATTGACCATAAATCAATCATTTACACTAATTTTAGTATAATTTTTAACATGATTTTTGATAGGTAGTCAAGTTGATAATTTATTGAAAGAAAATTGTTCAAGTTGATAATTTTTGACTGATTTTTTTTTCAACTTTATGTATAAGTTCACTTTTGAGAAAGTCGTCTTTTTAATGCTTCTTAAGAAACCAATTTTTATAAACTTAGTTTCTTTCTTAATTTTGCAGAAAACAATTCTTTTGAAACAAAATTTAGCGACAATCGCATTTTATAATGTCGAAAATTTTTATTCTAAATCTTCAGACGAATCTTTTTTGCCCAGTAATTTTATCAAATGGAAAGATAATCGTTATGATACAAAGGTGAATAAGATTGCATTTTGCATCTCTAAAATTGGTAAATTAGAAACAAATGAATTGCCATATTTGGTTGGTTTGGCTGAGGTTGAAACTGAAGAAGTTTTAGAAGATTTGATTCAAAATGATTTTTTGAAAGATGGCGATTATAAAACACTTTTATATGAATCATTAGACGAAAGAAAAATAAATGTTGGATTAATTTATCGTCAACAATTTTTTGAAGTTTTAGAAAGCGAACCAATTAGATTTATCTTTAAAGATCAGTATGATACAAAATCTTATACACGAGATATTTTATATGTGAAAGGAAATTTAGTTGGCGAAATTATTCATCTTTTTATTGTTCATTTACCTTCTAAAATTGATAAAGAAATCAATCAATTAAAACGTCAACATATTTTTAAAACGATTCGAAAAAGAATTAACAATTTGTTAACCGAAAATTATTCGGAAAAAATTGTTGTGATGGGAGATTTTAATGATTCTCCAACAAATTCTGACTTAATTGATGAATTGGATACACGTTCTAAACAAGAAGAGATAAACCGAAATGAATTATTCAATCCAATGGTCAGTCTACAATCGTATAAAAGAGGCTCGATGATCTTTAAAAAACAATGGATGTTATTTGATCAACAGCTTTTTTCGAAAGGATTTTTTACTTCTCAATCAAATTTAGAATATATAAAAACAGATATTTTTGATGCTGATTTTTTGAAGAATACAGGCGGAAAATCAACTGGTTTGCCATTCAGAACTTTTGTTGGCGGAAAATATTTCGGTGGATATAGCGACCATTTTCCCGTTTATACCATTTTAAAATATTAAATTTGTAGCGGTATAATTTTAAGAATAGGTGAGAATCCACGAAAATGGTCAGGTTGAGATTGACGGAATCGATAAGTTGATTCTGAATGCCTTTATGGACAATGCTAATATACCTGTTTCGCAATTAGCAAAAGAATTAGGTATATCAAATACGGCAGTTCATCAACGCATTAAGAAATTAGAAGCTTCTGGTGTGATTGATTCAACAAAAGTAATTGTAAATCCTGCAATTTTAGGCTATTCAACGATGTCATTCGTTGGTGTTTTTATGGACAAACCTTCTTCTTATAAATTAGTTGTGAAAGCTTTGGAAGAAATTCCAGAAGTGGTGGAAGCTCATTTTACAACAGGAAATTATGGGATTTTCCTTAAAATTTTGAGTCGTGATAATCTACATTTAATGAATGTATTGAACAAAAAAATTCAGCAAATTGATGGCGTTACACGTACAGAAACTATAATTTCGTTGGAGCAACCAATAGATAGACAAATAAAACTTTAATATACAAAGATGAATATTAATCAATATTTAGACTCGACGTATCTTAAAACACCTGAACAAGCAGGTATTTCGAATTCTGATACATTAGATATGGTGCATAAGTTAGCACAAGAAGCTATTGATAATGATATCTATGCAGTAATGATTCGTCCTGATTATGTAAGATCAGTTCGTGAATTATTGGATGAGAAAAAATCGAATGTTGTTTTGGGGACTGTAATTGGTTTTCCTGAAGGGACTTACGATTTGAATGAAAAGTTGAGAGAAGCGCAAAAAGCAATTGCTGATGGAGCCGATGAATTAGATTTTGTAGTAAACTACGAAGCATTCAAAAAAGGTGATAGCGATAAAGTAAAAGAAGAAGTAGAAGCTGCAACATTAGTCGCATTGCGTGAAGGTAAAGTTGTAAAATGGATTATCGAAACTGCTGCTTTAACAGATGAACAGATTGTTGGTATAACACAATTAATTCGTGATACTGTTTTAGAGAAAGCAGGTGAAGAAAATGCATCAAAAGTTTTTGTAAAATCTTCTACAGGTTTTTATAAAACTGAAAATGGAGAACCAAATGGAGCAAACGAGCATGTTATTAAATTGATGCTTGAAAATTCAGGTTCGCTTCCAGTGAAAGCTTCTGGTGGAGTTCGCACAACAGAAGAAGCTGAAAAAATGATCGCTTTAGGCGTGAAAAGAATTGGAACATCGACTGCATTGGCAATTTTAAAAGGAGAGCAAGGAGCAGACGGTTATTAGAAAATTTCTACATTAAAATACATTTAAAAGTCTCAATATTTATTGAGACTTTTTTTTATTCATTAAAAATAAGCTTTCTTTTTTAGTTAATTTTTTAAAATACTTAAATAGCATATTGTATTTTATTATTTTTGGAGCACTAAAATTATAACTTGATCTATATCAAGTAATTTGGTTAAAAATGGTCGTAATTTTGCATTGATAACACTGATAAAATAGTATAGACGTATGTTGTGGAATAATCGTAAAGTTTATAATAATTTGGTTTTTGATGTAGGTATAACTGCATTTGAATTGAATGATATCCTACATACAGAAAAATTGAGAAAAGAGTTATCTGTTGATGACTATTTTGGAATAATCTGGTCTGGTTCTAAAAAATTTGTTCATAAAATAAATGGAAAAGAATATTCGATTCCTAAAAACCATTTTCTTTTTATAGCTCCCAATATCTCTCAAGAATTTGTGAAACAAACTACTCGTACTGATGCTTATTATATTGTTTTCAAACAAGAATTTTATTCAAAATCTATCGAAGAGAACTTGAAGTTAGAAAATTCTACACTTTTTTCGCGAGATATTATAAATATTGTTGAGAATACAATTTGTTCTGCTCCAATTTTTGAGGCTAATTATTTGCAATATTTCTTTACTGCATTCGAAAATGAATTAGATATGAAGCTTGCTCATAATCTTTTGGAACGTATTATTATCAATGGTCAAATGGAAACATTTGATATGCAAAGCCAATTTATACAAGATGATTTTGATGTAGAACTTGCGACAAAATTCAAAAAACTTTTGCAAGAAAATGTCAAGGAAAATAAACAAGTATCTTTTTACAGTGATAAACTTTTTATTACAAAAAGAAGGTTAGATAAAGCAACTCAAATCGTTTTTGGAAAAACAGCAAAAGGAATGATTGTTGAAGAATTGATGAAAAATGCAAAGATTTTATTAGTCAACTCAAAAATGTCAATAAAAGAGATTGCGCTGGAACTCAATTTCCTTCAAGAAACCAATTTTACTGCGTTTTTTAAGAAAAACACGGGGATTTCTCCGACTAAATTCAGACAAAGTACTCCGAATTAAATAGTTAGAAATGTCGTTTTTCATCATCTTTTGGTATGATTTAATCTTTTTTAGAACAAAAACAACTTCTACATTTGCAATCGCATTTGAGAATAACCAATCTTAAATATATAAACTACCAGATTATTTAACAAATATTTTTTAATAAATTTTTAACAAATTTTAAAATCATGAAAAAATTAGCATTTTTTTTAACAATTTTCTGTGGATTAGTTTCTGGAATGGCTTTCGCTCAAGTTGCTCCAGTGATACCTGCAACTGCAACTGCAACTGCAACATTAAACGTAAAACTACACCCAATTCAAACAATTGTTATTGGAGGTAGTGAAGTTGACATAGATTATATAACAAAACAAGATTATTCAAAAGGTGTTACAAAAGAAATGAAAGACCACTTAGTTGTATATAGTACTGGAGGGTTTGCTGTTAAAGTAGGATCTCAAAATGAGAAGTTAACTTCTAAAAATAATGAAGTAAAAGGAGAAATTGAAGCTAAAACAATTAATTTAGAAGCAAGTAAAGGTAGTGGAAATTTATTAACTTCATATAAATTTAATAAAGAAGTTGCATTGAATACTGAAGCTAAACCATTATTTTCAAGTACAGTTGGTGGTACAGATTTAAAATTCAACGTTGCATATACTGGACAAGGAACTGATGCTTATGTAAACAAATATTACAATGCTGAGAATCCTACTGTGTATACAACAACTGTAATTTATACAATAGAAGCTCAATAATATAAAAAAATAGGAAGTGATGTTGAAAAATGTCACTTCTATTTTGCTTATGAAAGTACTTCGTTTATTAACAATCGTTTCTTTTTTAGCATTGATTATTTCTACAAAAATCAATGCCCAATCAGGTATTACAGTAAGTCCACCAAGGACTTATTTTGCGTTAAATCCTGGTGAGTCTGAGCGTAAAAAGATTATGGTAACCAATGTAAGTGATGTACATACATTAGAGTTGTCTGTTTCTTTTAATGATTGGAAGTATGATGAATATGGAGCTAATATAGTTTCGGATATCAATACTTTACCAACAAGTAATGCAAACTGGATCACAGTTTTACCAAGTAATACATTTACACTTTTACCAAAAGAATCGAAAGAAATAGAAGTTCTGATGCAAGTTCCAGAAAATATAAATGCAGAAAGTGTACATACAGCTATGATGTACATCACGCAAACAAATCCTATTGCTGGACAAAATAAAAGTGGGGAAAATATTGTTTTTTCAATACGTACAGGTATTAAGATTTATCAACGATTAAATATTCCACGTGATACAAATGTTGAGTTTACAAATTTTGTTTACGATAAAGCAGAAAATCGTTTGGTGCTAACTATTTCGAATGATGGAAATGTTTGGAGCGAAGGAACGATTAGAAATGAAATCATTAATCAAGAAAATGGTCAACAAATAAAATTGCAAGATGCAGTTTTTTATAGTTTACCAAATGATAAAAGAATTGTATATATACCATTGCCAAAGGATTTGCCAAAAGGCTCGTATATTGTTACCGCAACTTTAAGTTTTGAGAAAGATGATCAATTGAAAGTTGCAGAATTGACGTTCTCAAATGATTAATAATAATTTGTTTCAGAAAATAGTTTCAACAATTACAGTATTGTTGACAATGGCAGTTTCTGCTCAGTTTACGTTAAATGCTCATAATAAAGGTTGGGTGTTAGTGAATGGAAGTAGTGGAGTTACAGTGTCTAATGTTGTGGCTGTACAAATGCATATGACTGGTGCATTAAATTATAAAAATTGGTCTTTAGTTGCGCGAGCTGTTTCGCCTATTGTAAATTCTGAGAAAAAAGAATTCCCTGTCGAAAAACTGAAATTAAAATTCAATAATTATACAACTTCTCAATATTATTCAGAGAATTATCCTACACTAAATCAATTAGGAGTTATTCAGAATAATATCGCAATGAGTTTTTCTTCCAATTATTTTATTCGAAATTCTCCTTTAACTATTGCTACAACTACAGGAAAATACGGTGCAATTGTCTTGAATTATGATATTGTGATTGATGCTGGAAATTATCTAAATCCTCTAAAATCTTGGAATAATTATCCTATTCAATTAGAGTTTTCATTGTTAAATGAGCTTGGAAACGTGATTGGAACAAGTCTTTTTTCGATTGAAATGCAAATTAGTCCAAATGGAAATTACGAACCAGTTCCGACGCTTTCTATTGCGGTCGATGGTTCTGCTGTAAATGGAGAATTGGTTTTCAATACAATACAAGATTATAGAAATGGAGTGAAGAAAGAATATCAAAACGGCTTAATTGTTTCTTCTGATACGGCTTACGATATTCAAGTTTCGTCGCTTAATCAATATTTACAATCGAGTGATGCTCAGAATTTGGAATTAAATTCAATCAATGTTCAGATAAAAGATACCGAAACAAATAATCTTTCTAAGGTTATAAAACTTTCGAATTACAATCAATCATTGATGACGAATAGTTCTAAAACAGCTTCAAAAAAGTACGATATTATTTATTCTACAACTCCGTCGGATAATAAAATTTTGAATAGCAAACCTGGGAATTATTCAACTTCTTTGCTGTACACGATTACACCTTTGTAAAACAATATGTTCTTTTCAATCAATTATTTTCGGAGCGTATTTTTTATTCTGCTTATGCTTGTTAGCGGACAAAATTTGCGTGCTCAAGCTATAAATAACGGATTGAAATTTAGCACAATAAAAGAAGTTAAATTAGAAGATGGCAACAACTTTTCTGTTATTCTTCAATTAGAAAATACGACCAATGATACGATAAATGCTCGTTTGGAACTTAAAATTCCTTCAGCGATAAGATCGTATTCGCAAGATAATCTTCAACTAAAAATCAATCCAAACAAGAAGGCTTTTATTCCAATGCAGTTTACGGTGAACAAATCGCAAATGGCTGGAAAATTAGATTTAGAATTCAGCATTATTGATTTTTTAAGCAAAAAAGAAATAGGGAAATCCGTTACTTCGGTTGTGGTTTTGCAGAAGAGAAACATCAAGATTTTTCCTGTCCAGAGTAATATTTTTTATCGTCAAGAAGGAGATTCTATTCATTATGAATTGAAAGTAATGAATATGGGAAATCAAGCCGAAGAAATTTTGTTAACCAATGTTCTTCCTGACTTCAGAGGCAATTTTACTTCTGATAACAAACGAATTAAGGTAGAAGCTTTTCAAGAAAAAATTGTTCGATTTTCTAAATATGTAGACCGAGATATGATGAAAATTGAAAGTTTTCAGGCAAATGTTTCGGGTTATACAACGACCAAAGATTTTGCAGGAAATGTATTTTTTACCATTCAGAATGCAAGTTCCAATCGTGTGTATAGAGATTCAACAATGTTAAATCAGAATTGGACCAATTTTTCTACAAATTATGTTCGATTAACTGCTCGTGATATAAATTCTGCTAATGCAAATTATAATTTAACGGCGCATCAAGAATTTTCGGTGGGGTTGAATGAATTTGCGTATAACATTAATGGGACAACTTGGAATAAAGATCAAGACATGGTTTTGACGGATTCTTGGGTGAAATATCAACGCAAAGACAAAGGAATTTTAATCGGATCAATCAATAACAACGATTTTGATATTCCAATTAATGGACGAGGCGTGATGTTGTTCAATAATTATGATAAGAATGACAACCGAATTGTAGTTGGAATGGTCGAAAAAAATTATAATTTATTAGATGATTTGAGTAATGATGTTTTCAAGAATAGCCATACAACTTTTGCGAATGGACGATTTTTGATAAAAGATAAAAATGAACTAGAGACTTCTGCTTTTTTGGATAAAAATTATTCTACAACTAATTTTGTTTTGACAAATGGATACAAATGGATAACACCAAATAAATGGAATCACTCAGTAAAATTTGGGTATGGTTTGTCAAAATTTAACGAAACGAACAATGTCGAAAATTCATTATCTGTTTCTGCTAATGTTTCAGGAGAAATAGGTAAGTTTTATTTTTATAGTTCTAATTATTATAGTTCAGGATATTACCCAGGCACTAGACGTGGAGCGTTGTATCTCAATCAGCGTTTGCAACGTACGTTTTCTAAATTTTCATTATGGTCTTCGTTAACGGTTACGAACAATAATCCGAAATCTATCGATCCATATTTGATAAATTATAAACAAGCAAATGAGTCGAAAGCGTTGCGTTTTGAGACGGGAATTTCGTTCAAGTTAGCGAATCATTTCAATCTTTCGATTTCTCCAAAATTGAATATCGAAAAATCAAATATCCTAAATTATGACACGTTTACGTATTCGCCGATGGATTTTAAATCAGCTTATTTAAACGGAACATTTACGTGGTTGTCTAATTCTCGTGTGCATCAGTTGGTGTTGAATACTTTAGGAGGATTTTCTGAGCTAAATGAATTGAATAAGGTTGATCCAATTGTTTATGGACAATTAACGTGGAATGTGAAAAACTTTCAGTTAAGCTCAATTTATCAACGAGGAAGTATGATGATTGCAGAGGTTTATTCGACGAATAATCTTAATCATCAATTAGAACGTTTTACAACTTCGGCGAGTTTTCGTCAAAGCTTTTTTCAGAAAAAATTGAATACAGCAGTTTCTACTTATTATAATATTGACAAAAATTTTGGAAATACCCTAACTTTTGGAGCTTCTGTGGATTATCAACCAATTGATAATTTTATTGTGAGTACACAAACGAATTTTAGCCATTACGATTCGAAAACATTGAATAGCAAACAAACTTATTTGCAAGTTGGTGTACAATATAATTTGCCTGCGAAACGTACTGTGACAGATGTAAAAGACGGAACATTAAATTTGTTTGTGTTTTATGATTACAATGCAAATGGTATTTTTGATGAAGGTGATAAAGTGGCTGATAGTCGTAATGTGAAGATAAATGAAACTAACTTTATTACAGATTTAGAAGGAAATATCAAGTATAAAAAAGTTCCTTATGGTAATTATATAATCAAACTTCCTGGACAAAAATGGTTTGCACAAGATTATGCGGTTAATATTAATTCTAAAACGACTTCTATTTCTATTCCAATGCAACAAACTGGTGTTGTGAGAGGGAAAGTTGAGTATGAATTATCTTCAAATTTGGAGTATCAGGTTTCGGCAAATTTATTCGGGTTTACGTTGATTTTTAATCACGAAAATGGACAGATATTTACAGTTAAAACAAATGATAGAGGTGAATATACAGCTTTTTTACCTGTTGGAAATTACACGTTTCATCTTGTTGAAAATAGTTTACCGGAACATGTTTATGCAAAAACATATTTGAATAAAATAACGGTAGAAAAGGAACAAAATACAGAATATGAACCGCTTATTCTGAAAATTAAGGAACGAAAAGTTAACATTAAACGTTTTGGTAGTTAATGGATATTTTGATTTACTTTGCATCAAAATAAACTCTAAATGCCACTAACTTTTTGCCATCCAGCAATTATTCTTCCGCTAAAAAACTAAAATCGAATTGGTTTTCGATGACGGGATTAATCATTGGTTCGATGTCGCCAGATTTAGAATATTTCTCTCGAATGGAGATTGTAGCGACGCACAGTCATTTGTTTTGAGGTGTTTTGTATTTTGACTTACCAATTGCTCTTATTTATTGTTTCGTTTTTCACTTATTTGTCCGAAATGTTTTAATTCATCATTTACCTTATTTTTTTAAAGAACGATTTGTTCAATTCCTAACTTTCGATTGGATTGATTATTTCAAAAAACATTGGTTAATTGTTGTTATTTCAATTATAATAGGAGCTTATTCGCATCTTTTTTGGGATGCTTTCACTCACGAATGGGGATTTTTTGCGAAACATTTTCATGCTTTACAGAAAACTTGGGTTCAAATTCCTTTCAAAAATTTCGAAGTAAAAGGGTATAAATTTCAACAACATTTTAGCACTTTTTTAGGTACGATTTTTATCGCTTTTTGGATTTATAAAATGCCAAAACAAATTCTTCCAAAAACTAAATTTGATTACATTTTTTGGTTAAAAGTAGTTCTATTTACAACAACTATTTCCGCAATACGATTAGTTTTCTTCCCAATAGAAATTGGATTAGGCAACATCATTGTCGTTATAGGAATGAGTGTTTTTTTGAGTTTGGTTATTTTTGGGATAAAGGAGAAAGTTTTTTAATCTTTCATTTTAACAATATTTTTCTCCGTTTTTCTGTAATTTCAAATCGCTTACATAAGTTTTTATAAACTGTACATTGCTTCGAGGACATATGAGTAATCCTTTCTCCGAATTAATAACGACATAACTATCTAACCCATCAATAATAATAGCTTTGTCTTGCGTAGAATAAATAAAATTATTTTTGGCGTTGTAACCAGAAAAGTGTTTACATAATAATGTATTGTGATTTTCGTCCTGATCTTCACCTGTATATTTATACTTTTCGTTGATTGCCGACCAAGTTCCAATATCACTCCAGCCAAAAGTTGTCGGAATGACATAAACATTATCTGCTTGCTCTAAAATTCCTTTGTTGATAGAAGTTACATCTAACGTTGTGTAAATAGGTTTTAACGTTTCTGTATTCTGTAAAGAACGATCAAGATCAAAATACTTTTTCAAAGTTTCTTTCATCGAAGGTAAATGTTGTTGAAAAGCTTTTACAATACTATCTACAGACCAAATAAGGATTCCTGTATTCCAAATAAATTCGCCACTTGTTATAAAAGATTCAGCAAATTCTAAATCAGGTTTATCGATATAAGATTTTACTTTTTTTATAGGTGTTATATTTTCGATGAACTGAATATAACTGTAATTAACATCTGGTCGTGTTGGAGCTACTCCCAAAGTAATCAATCTATCGTTGTCAGCATCCTCGAAAGCAAGATTTACTTTTTCTACAAATTCATCTTCATCAAAAATAAAATGATCTGAAGGAGAAATTATCAATTTTGCATTTGGATTAATTTGTTGGATTGTCATTGCGGCCAATAAATTACAAGCTGCGGTATTCATGACTCTTGGTTCGATGATAAAATTTTTATCCTCAAAATCTGGTAATTGTTCTTTTACAATCTCTTTATAATCTTGAATAGTTACAATGAAAATATTTTCTTGGGGAACGATTTTTTTTAATCGATTATATGTTAATTGAATAAAAGTTTTTCCTATTCCTAATAAATCATGAAATTGTTTTGGTTTCTTAATCGTACTCAAAGGCCATAATCTCACTCCTGTACCACTGGCAAGGATAACAGCATAGTTATCTTTATTATTCATGATTGTCTTTTAAAGTTTATTTACAGTTGCAGTTGCGTTTATCAAATATTTTTTCTTGGTTTTCAACTCTAAACAAAGATACCTTAATTTTCGTTTAGATTCTTTTTTAAAGATTCTTTTTCCAATCGAAAATATTGTGCCATCCTCCAAATCTTCAAGATAAATTTGAGCAGGATTTTTATCATCTATAATATATTTTGAGATATTAACATCCGCTCCTAAACTTGCCTTTGGATGTTTGGCATGATGAAGAATATACGGTTGCAATTCTTCGGGATAAACGTGAAGAGATTCTAATAATAAATGCCCAAAAATGGTTTTCCATTCTTTTCCATGCGGATTTATTTTACGCGAATCAAACTGAACAAAAGTTTTGAGATGCGCCACTTCATGTGTAAAAACAAAAAAGAAAGCATACTGATTTAAGTCGCCATTCACTGTAATTTGATGACGATTATTTTCGACCAATTTGCGATAATCTCCCAACTTAGTTTCACGTCTTCTTGTAATTTTTAACGTTATAAAATGATTTTCTAACCACTTTTTTACATACAAGTCTGCATTATGAGGGAGATAAGAAGTTAAATGTTCTAAATTCACATTGTGCAAGATAAATAAAAAGCCTTTCCAATAAAAATATTAATTTTGTCGTAATGAAACTAATCGAAAATTTAGGGTCATACTTTATGCTTATGGGTAAAGTATTTAGCAAACCTCAAAAATTGAGCGTTTTCTGGAAATTGACCGTTAGAGAAATATATGATTTAGGTGTCAACTCTTTGGGAATTGTAACCTTTATCTCAACATTTATGGGTGCAGTTGTAGCAATACAAATGGCGCAAAACTTTCAGGGAGCTTCTATTCCTGTTCCAGATGCTTATATTGGTTATGCAACCAAAGTGGTTTTGGTGTTAGAGTTTGCTCCAACCATTATGTCGCTAATTTTAGTTGGTAAAGTAGGTTCGTATATCGCTTCGAGTATAGGAACTATGCGTGTTACTGAACAAATTGACGCGTTAGATGTAATGGGGATCAATTCTGCAAACTTCTTGATTTTACCAAAAATTATCGCCTGTGTATTTTTCAATCCTTTATTGGTTATGATTTCTATCGGATTTGGATTATTAGGAGGTTACTACATTGGTGTTTTTACAAAACTATGGTCAGCAGCCGATTTTATTACAGGTTTACAAATGAATATGGCAACAAAATTGTTTGTCTATACATTCCTTAAAACAATGGTATTCGCGTTTGTTATCGCAACAATTCCGGCATATTATGGTTATAAAGTAAAAGGAGGTTCGTTAGAAGTTGGTCGTTCTGCAACAACAGCTGTTGTATGGACATCAGTAGCAATTATTGTGATCAATTTAATATTAACACAAACAATTTTGAGCTAATGATTGAAGTAAAAGATATCAGAAAATCATTTGATGCAGTAGAAGTACTGAAAGGTTTTTCTGTCACTTTCGAGAAAGGAAAAGTTAGTTTGATTATTGGTCAAAGTGGTTCTGGAAAAACAGTTTTCTTGAAAAATTTGATTGGATTATTAACGCCAACTTCAGGTCAAATTTTGTACGAAGGAGATAATATGATTGAGTTTGATTACAAAGAAAAACAACGTTTACGTTCAGAAATTGGAGTAGTTTTCCAAGGTTCGGCTTTGTATGATACGATGAATATTGTAGAAAATGTAAAATTTCCATTGCAAATGTTTTCGGATATGTCAAATGCTGATGCCGAAAAACGTGCACGTGAAGTGTTAGACCGTGTAGAAATTGCTCGTACAGCGCTTAAAAAATATCCGTCAGAAATATCTGGAGGAATGCAAAAACGTGTGGCGATTGCACGCGCGATTGTGAATAATCCAAAATATTTGTTTGCTGATGAACCAAACTCTGGTCTTGACCCGAAAACGGCGTTAGTTATCGACCAATTAATTTATGATATCACAAAAGAATATAACACAACAACCGTTGTAAATACACATGATATGAACTCGGTGATGGAAATTGGAGATCATATTGTTTTCTTAAAAAATGGTTTCTTGGAATGGGAAGGGACAAAAGAGGAGATTTTGGTGGCTGATAATCCAAATGTTATTGATTTTGTATATTCGTCAAATCTTTTCAAGAAATTAAGAGAAGCCTTATTAAAAGAGCAACAATAAATCAATAAAAATAAAAATTCTATGAAAAAATTAATTTTAACTGCAATTGTAGGTTTAGCTGCAAATTTTGCAACAGCACAAAATATCAATTTTGGCATCAAAGGTGGAGCTGTCTTCAATACAGATAAAGGAAAAGTTTGGCAAGATGCTGGAAATATTTTTAAGAAAGATGGAAAAGCTTCTGCTGGATTTCAAGCGGGTGCTTTAGCGCGTGTTTCTTTAGCAGGAATTTACATTCAGCCAGAATTATTATATACTCAGTTTAAAAATGAATATGATGTTGATGGACAAAAACTGAATGTAACTAAAAAACGTATGGATATTCCTGTAAACGTTGGAAAAAGATTTTTAGGAATCGGACATATTCAAGCTGGTCCAGTTTTCTCTTACTATTTTGACGACAAACTTTCTGTAAAAGACTTTACAACTGCAAAACAAGATGATTTTAATGTCGGAATGCAAATTGGTGCAGGTGTGGAAGTTTCTAAATTATTATTCGATTTACGTTACGAATTCGGTTTAGGAAAAGTTGGATCTGACATTTTGAACGGATCAAATGGACAATATAGAACAGAAAATCGTCCGCAAATGTTGAACTTATCAGTAGCATATTTATTCTAAAAGGTTGTTTGTAAATAAATTTATTGGATATATTTGTTCCAAATTGTATTTTTGCAACCTCGTAAATTATTAAAATGGCAAAAAATAATAAAAAAGAAGAATTCGCAACAGAGCAATTCGTAGAAAAATTAGATAGAACAGCTTTCAACGTAGAGTTCTTTGTTGAAAAATATGCTAAAGCAATTGGTATTGGTTTAGGAGTAATTATTGTAGCTGTTTTAGGTTATTTTGCTTACTTAAAATTAGTCGTAGAACCTAAATCAGAAGACGCTTTCAAAGAAATGGTTCAAGCAGAACGTCTTTTTGATCAAGATTCTATTAACGTTGCTCTTAATGGTAGCGCAGGAAGTTTCCAAGGTTTACAACAAATTGTTGATGAATATGGAAATACTGATGCTGGTAATTTAGCACGTTTCAAAGCGGCAAGTTCTTATTATAAATTAGGAGATTACGCATCTGCGGTAAAATTATTAGAAGATTTTGACACAGATGACAATGTAATGTTGGCGCAAAAATATGGTATGTTAGGAAATGCATTAGTTGCTTCTAACAAATTAGAAGAAGGTTTACCTTACTATGTAAAAGCTGCTGAAGCGACAGAAGTTGAAACATTACAATCGACTTACTATACAAAAGCGGGTGAAATTGCGATGGAATTAGGTAAAAATGCTGATGCTTTAAACTATTTTCAAGCTTTAGAGGATAAATATCCAAATGCAAATAATGGTGAAACTGCGAAGTTTATTGAGCGTTTAAAATACGCTTCTGAAACTGCGAAATAATTCACTTCAAAAGATAATTACAAGCCGAACAAATTGTTCGGCTTTTTTTATTGATTCAAATCAAAGTTTATCCTAAATCATTTTTGTAATTTTACCATTCAAATTTTAAACAAAATGGCAACAGAAAATAAAAATTTATCTCAATATAATAAAGCAGAATTACCAAATGTAGCGGGCTCTAAGTTTGCAATCATTACATCTGAATGGAATAATCATATCACATTTAATTTGCGAGATGGAGCAAAAGATACATTGATTGATTTGGGCGCAAATCCTGACGATGTTACATTATATCAAGTTCCTGGTAGTTTTGAGTTGATTTATGGAGCTGATAAAGTTGCGCAAACTCATCCAGATTTGGACGGAATTATCGTTGTTGGATGTGTGATTCGTGGAGCAACAGCGCATTTTGATTATGTTTGTCAAGGTGTGACGCAAGGTGTAAAAGATTTGAATATCAAACACAATATGCCAATTATTTTTTGTGTTTTAACAGACGAAAATGAACAGCAATCAATTGATCGTTCTGGTGGAAAACATGGAAATAAAGGAGTTGAAGCTGGTGTAGCTGCGGTTATGATGGCGGATATGAAAAAGAAATTAGGAAAATAATTTTAGAATGATAGATTCAAAACTTTATCGATGCCAATAGCAGAAGATTTTAAATCAATTTATACGAAAAATTGGGAGATTTACTTTTCTCAATGTGATCCGACAGGTAAGATGAAATTGTCTGAAATGGCAAATCTTTTTCAATTAACTGCTTCAGAACACGCGATAAAAGGAGGTTTAGGTTTCTTTGATTTACAAGAATTTAATCAATCTTGGGTAATGAATCGACTTCGAATTGAGATTGATGAATTACCTTCTTGGACAGATTTTGTTGATGTAAAAACTTGGATTGAAGTATTGAAAGGTGCAAAATCTATTCGTGATTTTACAATCGAGAAAAATGGAAAAAAATTAATTGGCGCTTCAAGTTTGTGGGCGGTTTTCAATACAGAAAAACGTCGTCCTGATATTCTTCAAATTGATTCATCTCACATTGAACGTTTTCCTGATCTGAAACCAACGGAAGTCGAGAATTCGATTTTAAACATTGATTTTGAACCAACAGAAGTTATTCAGTATAAAGTTCAATTCTCTGATTTGGATATCGTAAAACATGCAAATAATACCAAATATTTGGACTGGTGCTTGAATACTATCGATCCTGAAATTATATTAAAACATCGTATCAAAGCGATTGATATGAATTTCTTAAAAGAATTAAGTTTACATGACGAAATAGAAATCCAGAAATTAGAAACGGAACATTTAATTCAGTTTAAAATCATCAATCAAGAAAAAGTAAACTTTGTTTGTAGATTGCAGTTGAGGTAAGATACTTTCGAATTATGCGATGTTGAAACGAGTTCAACATGACTTAAGTATAATGTCAAGCTGAATGCAACTTAAGAGAAATGAAAAATCTAAAATTATTACAATAAAAAAGGTTTCATTACGAAACCTTTTTATCTATTTTTCTTTTGTCAAAACAAATTTAGCAGAATCAGCCGATTCGATTTTCTTTTGATTTTTATCTAACTGAATAATTTTTCCTTCTTCAACTAAAAAAGCATTCGGAACATTGGCAATTTCAGGAAAAACAATTGTATTTCCATCTTCTTTAAACTGAAAAGTTCCAGTCGTCATAATAGCCATTTTATCTAACCCCAAACGTTTTGTAGAATAGACATATCCTTTGTTTGGCAATAATTTTATTTCCATTTCAACCTCTTTGCAATCTTTCTCGTAACAAGGCAAAATTCCTTTGTAAGTTCCTTCGTATTGAATAGACTTTTCTGCAGAAACATTCCCGATTTCAATTCCAACTTTATACTCTTTAGAATTTTCTTCGTCTTTTACTTTTTCTACTTCAGTTTTACAACTTGACACAACAAAAGCTGCGATTGTAAATGTGGCTAAAATTATTTTTTTCATTTTTTTAGAATTTGATTTAAAGGTAAGTAAATTTTGAGCCAAAAAAAATCCTTCCGAATATTTTCAGAAGGATTTATATAATGTTTTGTAATCTTATTCGATTAGAAAATTTCTTTCGCAGCAAAGTGGAAAGCAGCTTCAATAGCAGCATTTTCGTCAGAATCAGAACCGTGAACAGCGTTAGCATCGATAGATTCAGCATATTTAGCACGGATTGTACCTTCTGCAGCCTCAGCTGGGTTAGTAGCACCGATTAAAGTACGGAAATCAGCAACTGCGTTGTCTTTTTCTAAAACTGCAGCAACGATTGGTCCAGAAGTCATGAACTCTACTAAATCCTTGAAGAAAGGACGCTCTGCGTGGATAGCGTAAAATGCTTCAGCATCTTGTTTTGCTAATTGAGTCATTTTAGCCGCTTTGATTTTGAAACCAGCGTCAGTAATGTCTTTTAAAATATCTCCGATGTGTCCTTTTGCAACTGCATCAGGCTTAATCATTGTGAATGTAATGTTTGCCATTTTATTGAATTGTATTTATTACTTAATTTTTGAGGTGCAAAATTACAAAAATGATTCGAATGTTTGTGTTTTATGATTAAAATTTCTTGTTTTAATAAAATGTGTTAATTGTTATTTATTTACAATTGTTTCAATTCGATAATATTTCTTATTTTTAAGATAAATCTAAAGTTATGAACACAAATAATCTTTCCACATTTCATCATAAAACGAAACTCAAAAAGGTTGGTGATAAATATTTTCTGCCTTTCGAAATTTGGAATTATTTGGACTTAGGTTGGATGCTTTTACTTATTTTGTTTTTTGCTTATGCATCAAGTGAAATCAATATTATTTTTATTTCATTGATTGTAATTTTTGGAATTCGAATAATAACGACAATTAATGACAGATTTTTTGTAGAAATTAAAACATCAAAATCGTTAAGTGAAAATATTAATTTAATCAAAGAGTTAGCGCAGCGTCAACATAATTTTACGCAATCGTTGGATGAACAAGGTTTGTTTCTTTTTGAATATTCAGAACGAAATATTTTTTATAAATACAATTACCGAAGAAGAGATTATATCGAAACAGTTGTGATTTATTGTGAAGACAATTCGATTTGGGTGAACTCTTTTAATCAACGTTATTTGGGAATTTTTAGACGATATAATCTAAAACAATGGATAAAATTAATCCAATTAAAAAGCGAGAATTAATCTCGCTTTTTAGTTTTAATATCTTTCGATTAAATCGTTTCCTATTTCGTTGATTGAATCATCAGTTTCTTTTGGGTTTGGTCCCCATTGATTAGAACCTGTTTGGCTATCTGTAACTAATGCTATTATTAATAAAATAGCTCCCAAAAGAGGAATTAAACCTATTAAATAATACCAACCACTTTTTCCTGTGTAGTGTAATCGTCTTACAACAACTACTAAATTAGGTATAAAAACTGCTAAAGAATAAAGAGGAATAATTCCCCAAGCTAATACACTAAATATAACCATTATACCTTTATTTCTTTCTTCTTCAACACTTCTTGAAATTGCTATAAGTGTAAATAATAAAGCATATAATAAAAAAGTAATTGTTAAAATTACATAAAATGAAATACTAAAATTCGCTTCTTCTTGCTCTTCCTGAGAAGTTAGCGTAGTTTTCGAAAACTACTTTTTTGTACCAGTCGATCATAATGAGGTAGTTTAGTTTTGTTAAAAATATTAAGAAAAATTTTACTACGCAACTCTTAATCTGCTTTTAAACGTTTAGTTTTGAACATTTCTGGCTTATAATTAATAATAAAAATACCAAGAATAATAGCGAAAATAAACTTTGATGAAATCTGTTCGTCATGAACTAACCAAACCAAAATAATTGCAATAATCGTATTGAAATAAGAAAGAATAGATACTTGTATAGGCGAAATTTTGGTCAACGCATAATGAAATGAAAAAAACGTAATCACAGAACCAAAAACAGGTAAATAAAGCATGGCAGAAATACTTTTTGTACTCCAATTTTCGAAATTATAATTTTCGGTAAAAGGAAAGCAAAATAATTTGTACAATTCCAGCAAATATAAATTGGTAAAAAAGATTGAGAGAAATATTTTTGGATTGAATATTCATTTTTTTAGTGAAAATAGTTCCTGTTGCCCAACCTGTAATTGCACAAAAAAGTAAAATAATCCCAGTTCTATATGCTGGATTTGCTAATTCTTGAATTCCATCCCAAAATATAAAAATGACGCCTCCAAAACAAAGTGAAATGCCTAATAATCCGCGGTAACTGAATTTTTGTAAACCAATAAAAATACTTCTTAGAAAAACGAGAATAGGTGAGGTTGCGCTAATTAATGCAGCTAAACTACTCGATAAATTTTCTTCTGCAACAGTAGTTAAACCATTTGCAGCGATTAACATCAAACTTGAAAATATAAGTTGATAAGACAAATTTTTCTAGACAATCCATTTTAATTCTTTTTTTGAGAGTAAAATAATTAGCATAATAATTCCTGCCAAAAATTGACGAATTCCTGCTACAAACCAGCCTGGAATGGTTTCTACTGCTACACGAATTCCGAGAAAAGTTGTTCCTCAAACAATTGCAACGATGCTTACGGCAATCAATAATTTGATGACTTTCAAGATTAAAAAAGTTAAAAGTGTTAAATCTAAATAGAATTATAAAAATAAAAAAAGCGACTTGATAAACCAAGTCGCTTTTAAATATTATGATCGAGATTTGTTATTTAACAAAATCTTCTGCTTGTTTAAGTGCAGCATCTAATCCAGAAACCTCTTTACCACCTGCAGTAGCTAAGAAAGCTTGTCCACCTCCGCCACCGTTGATGTGCTTAGCGATTTCTTTTACAATATGTCCTGCGTTATAACCTTTTTCATCTACAAGATTTTTCGCGATAGAAATTGTAATCGATGGTTTTAACGCATCATTCGTACCAACAACGATAAATGCATTTTCGATTTCTTTTGTTAAATCAATTGCATTTTGTTTCGCTGCATTTGTATCTAAATTCGTTTTAACCGCTAAGAAATTAACACCGTTAATCTCTTTAACAGCAGCTTTCCAAGTTGTTTTTTCAGCAGCAGCTTGTTGTGCAACAAAAGATTCTAATTGCATTCTCAATTCAGCATTTTCATCTAATAAATGTTGAACAGCTTTTACCGCATCATTTTTCGTTTTAAGTGCAGCTAAAACATCATTGTAGTTTTTCTCAGCATCTTTGTATGCTTCGATCGCTTTATTTGATGTAATTGCTTCGATACGACGAATACCAGCAGCCGTTGAAGATTCAGATAAAATTCTGAACAGACGAATATCCGCTGTGTTTTTTACGTGTGTACCACCACATAATTCGATTGAAGATCCAAAACGAATAACACGAACTTTATCACCATATTTCTCACCAAATAAAGCCATTGCACCTTCAGAGATAGCTTCGTTGATGTCACAATCTCTTTTTTCGATTAATGGTAAAGCTTCCGCAATTTTATCATTTACTTTTTGCTCAACAATTGCCAATTCTTCATCTGTCATTTTAGAGAAATGAGAAAAGTCAAAACGCAAATAATCATCTCCCACATAAGAACCTTTTTGTTCTACGTGCGTTCCTAAAACTTCGCGTAAAGCTTCGTGCATTAAATGTGTTGCAGAGTGATTTTTCGTTGTCTCGTTGCGTTTTTCTTTATCAACTTTCGCATTGAATGTAGCATTTACATTTTCTGGTAAAGTTTCAACGAAATGAATTACTAAGTTGTTTTCTTTTTTCGTGTCAACAACTTCAATTGTTTCATTTAAAGTAGAAATAGATCCTGTATCACCAATTTGTCCTCCAGATTCTGCATAGAATGGTGTTTGGTTGAATACTAATTGGAAAAATTCTCCTTTTTTATTTTTTACTTTTCTGTAACGTGTAATTTTTACTTCAGCTTCTGTGTTATCATAAGCGATAGACGTTTCGTTTCCTTTGTCATCTAAAATAACCCAATCATCCGTTACTAAAGCAGTTGCTTTTTTCGAACGTTCTTTTTGTTTCGCCATTTCAGCTTCAAAACCAGTTTCGTCAATTGTGAAACCGTGATCTTCTGCTACAATACGAGATAAATCTGCAGGGAAACCAAATGTGTCATATAATTCGAAAATCACATTACCAGGAACAACTTTAGAATCTCCTAATTGCTCAATGATTTGATTTAATCGGTTTAATCCTTGTTCAATTGTACGTAGGAAAGATGCTTCTTCTTCGCGAGTAACGCCAGTTACAATTGTTTCTTGTTTCACTAATTCTGGGAAGAAATCGCCCATTTCAGCTTTCAAGATTGGATATAATTTATAGATAAAAGGTTCTTTAAGACCTAAGAAACGATATCCGTAAGAAATTGCGCGACGTAAAATACGACGAATTACATATCCTGCTCCTGTGTTTGATGGTAATTGTCCGTCTGCAATTGCAAAAGAAACTGCACGTAAATGGTCAACTACAACACGAATCGCGATATCTGTTTTTTCTGCTGTTCCGTATTTTACACCAGAAATTTCTTCTAATTTTTGAATTGTTGGTTGAAAAACATCTGTATCATAGTTAGATGATTTTCCTTGTAAAACCATTGCCAAACGCTCAAATCCCATACCTGTATCGATATGGCGAGCCGGTAAAGATTCTAAAGAACCATCCGCTTTACGTTGATATTGCATAAATACCAAGTTCCAAATTTCGATAACTTGTGGATGATCCATATTAACCAATGTTTTACCATCAACGGCTAAACGATCAGTTTCTGGACGAATATCTACGTGGATTTCAGAACATGGTCCGCATGGTCCGATATCACCCATTTCCCAGAAATTATCTTTTTTATTTCCGTAAAGAATTCTGTCTTCCGCAATATGTTGTTTCCAAAGTTCTAATGCTTCTTCATCTAATGATGTTCCGTCACCTTTATCACCTTCAAAAACGGTTACATAAATTTGATCTTTAGAGATTCCGTATTTTTCTGTTAGTAATTCCCATGCCCAAGCGATTGCTTCTTTTTTGAAATAATCACCAAAAGACCAGTTTCCTAACATTTCAAACATCGTGTGGTGGTAAGTATCTTTTCCTACATCATCCAAATCATTATGTTTACCAGAAACACGAAGACATTTTTGTGTATCCGCGATACGATTACTTTTTGGAGTTCCGTTTCCTAAAAAATATTCTTTGAATTGTGCCATCCCCGAATTATTGAACATTAATGTCGGATCGTCTTTCAAAACAATCGGCGCTGAGTCTACTATTAAGTGGCCTTTTGTCTCAAAAAAATGCAGAAATTCTTTTCTTATATCTTTGGATTTCATCTAATTAAATTATTTTTATCATTTGATTAACAAGTTTACTCGTACAATATTCGTTACTTTGCAAACGTTTTACAAAGATAATAAAAGGTTGGTTAAGTAATGGAAAATAAAAACTATAAGTATAATTCTGTGAAATTTTTGATGAGTTGGGCAAAGAAAAGAGTTCAAAAAACTCCTAAAACAGCATTATACGTATTACTATTTTTATGTCTATCGACAATATCTGCTGGTATGATTGGATATCATTTTAATGATTCTGAATATGCATCGAGAGCAGGAAAATTCAAAGACGACAAAAGCAAATTATTGGCTGAGTTGGAAAGAATGGAAAATGAAAATCAGCAATTACATAAAAAATTCAAAGAAGTAGAAGAAGCTTTGACAGAAATCGAAGAAAAAGATCGCAATATTTATCGTACAATTTATGATATGCGTGTCAATGAAAACATCGATTCTGTAAACAAAGAAATTGATAATTATACAGCAGAAGATATTGAGAAATTAATCGATAAAATCGAAATTGAATCAAAATCGTTGGACGAAGTGTTTCGTTCTGCTGGTGTTAAAGATGCTAATTTATCATCAATGCCAGTTCTAAAACCTGTTGCAGATAAATATGTAAGCAGATTAGCTTCTGGTTATGGATCTCGTTTTCACCCGATCTTGAAAGTGAATAAAATGCACAAAGGTTTAGATTTTGCTGCTTCTACAGGAACACCAATTTATGCAACTGGAGATGGTTCTGTAAAAGTTTCTGAATTTAATTCGGGTTACGGAAATATGGTTGTTTTAAAACACGGAAACGGTTACGAAAGTTTATATGCTCATATGTCGCGTGCTAAAGTTCGTAGTGGACAAAAAGTGAAAAGAGGTGATGTAATTGGGTATGTTGGTTCGACTGGACTTTCTACTGGAGCGCATTTGCATTACGAAATTCACAAGAATGGAGAACCTGTAGATCCGATTATGTATTTCTACAATGATGTTGATCCAGACGATTTCATTAAAATTTATCAAAACTCTAAAAAAATGTCATTATCTTTGGATTAAACGCTGATAATGAACGTAGACCTGCCTGATAAACTATATTACTCGATTGGCGAAGTCGCCAAAGCCTTTGATGTAAATGCATCGTTGATTCGATTTTGGGAAAAAGAATTTGAAATTATTCAACCCAAAAAGAACAAAAAAGGAAATCGATTATTTACCAAAAATGATATTGATTGTTTCAAGAATATCTATTATTTGGTCAAAATAAAAGGCTATACGTTAGAAGGCGCAAAACAAGCGATTGGTAAAAAAGGAATTGCGACAACGACAGATGAAATAGATGTTGTGAAGCGATTAGAAAATATAAAAGATGAACTCATCAAACTTAAAATGAGTTTCGAATCGGAAGAAATTTTAGAAAAAGATGAACTGAATTAAGTTCATCTTTTTTGGTTTGATTAAGCAGCCATTTCCTTACAAATTTTAGCACATTCGCGACAAGCTTTCGCACATTCTTCGCAATGTTTCATACCCATTTTGGCGTGCATTTCACATTCTTCAGCACACGCTTCACACGCTTTGACGCATATAGCACATAATTCTTTGGCAAACTTTCCATTCAAGCTCATTACTTCAACAGCGGCGTTACAAATTGCAGCACATTCTAAATTTGTTTGAATACATTTTTTCAAATGTTCTACTTCTTTTTCGTTCAAACATGCAACCGCACATTGTTTACAAATGACTAAACATTCTAAGCAAGCTTCGATACATTTTTTGTAATCAGTTTCTAACATAATTTATAATTTTTGTGGTTATAGTTATAAAGCTCAAATATTATGCCGCTGATTTTTAATGAATTGTTGTTAAAATAATTTTATAAAAGCTAAATAAGTAAAAACCGCCATAAAAAAAGAAATGATAATTAAAATCCATTTTGGTTTTTCAGTTGATTGATTTTCGAATAATTTTATAAATATTTCTTTAACTTTTCTGAAATCAATTATTAAAATAATGAAGATAAAGAATTGAAGATAAATCGAGATTCTTAAAGCTGAAATTTCATAGAAATAATCTTGTAGAATAATATTAACTAAAATTGTAGTTAATAATAAACATGCAAAAATTCTTGTCCTTCTAAAAAGTAATGTAATTGCACCAATCACTTCAAAAATTCCGATGATTATTGGATATCCTTTGCTAAAACCATAAAAATTCCACATTAATTGATGACCTTCAGAAAGATGATTATTAATGGTGTTACTCGTATTTGCAAATTGAACAGGTTTTGCAATTCCATACACAAACATTGATATTGAAACTGTAAAAATTGCAGCCCAATAAAGTATATAAATTAGTTTTTGTTTCATTTATTTTTTAAAAAATTAAGAATAATCATCACAGTTTTTATAATTAATACAATAATAGTGATTGGAAACAAGAAGAAAAAAATAGAATATGAAATCCAAAAATCATCTAAAATTTTAAAATATTGTAAAACAAATAAGCTAATTAAGTAAAGCCAGAATAAAAAAACTAAAATGATAAGGTTATTTATTTTGAATATTTTTCGTTCAATGAAATAAAAAGATAAAATAATCAAAAGTGGTATTGCAATAGTATAAACGTAAAACATATTTTAGGTTAATAGTTGGTTATAAGCTGCGGTGAACTCTTCCAATTGTTGTAAAGTTCCTTTATCAATAATTTTTCCTTCCGAATTTACTTTTCCTTTTACACCTTGAATAAGTAAAGTTGTTTCATTATTGAAGTTTGTCATCAACGTTTTCATTATCAATTGCAATTCTTCATGTCCCTTTTCTCCATTTGCAGACGCCGTGACAATTCCTAAAGGTTTTCCATCAAAAATAGTTGTAGAAACGCACCATTCTAATGCATTTTTCAATCCACTCGGAATACTAAAAATATATTCGGGCGTACAAATAATTATTCCATCAGCTTTTTCTATTTCAGTTCTAAAATCAAGTATTTCTTGTGGTGTATTTTCGATAGAACGTTCTGGATCAAAATGAGGAAGAGTTTTTAAGTCATCAAAAACAGTACATTTGAAATATTGAGATTTAGAAGAAATAAAATTTTCTATGATTTTTTGATTAGATGAATTTTCGCTTGCGCTTCCATTAATGATGAAAATATTTTTCATTTTGATTGATTTGATTATCTAAAATAGATAATTATTCTTAACTTTTGTTAAGGAAATCTTCTCCTAAGATTTCGTAAATTTACAGATTCAAACGAAAACTCAATGTACTTAATATACGATACAGAGACAACTGGTCTTCCAAAAGATTGGAATGCGCCGATTTCTGACTCCGACAACTGGCCGCGTTGTATACAAATCGCTTGGCAATTGCACGACGAAATGGGACAAATTATTGAACATCAAGATTATTTGGTTCGTCCAGATGGTTTTGATATTCCGTATGATTCTGAGCGTATTCACGGAATTTCGACTGATTTGGCAACCGAAAAAGGTGTTCCATTAAAAGAAGTTTTAGATAAATTCAACGAAGTTTTAGGTAAAGCTAAATTCATTGTTGGACAAAATTTAGGTTTCGATATTAATATTATGGGAGCCGAATTTTATCGTCTGAATTATGAGAATAATTTAGCCGAAAAACCTGTTTTGGATACCTGTACCGAGGTGACTGCTGAGTTATTGAAACTTCCTGGTGGTCGTGGAGGTCGTTACAAATTACCAACGTTAACGGAGTTGCATCAATATCTTTTTGGTGTTCCATTTGGCGAAGCGCATAACGCAACTGCCGATGTGGAAGCAACGACGCGTTGTTTTTTCGAGTTGATTCGTAAAGGTATTTTTACAAAAAACGAGTTAGAAGTTGAGGATGATTATTTTGTTCGATTTAATGAAATTAATCAGACAAATATTCAGCCAGTTGGACTAAATCACGTCAATCTTAAAAAGGCTTCGGAAGAAATTGCGAAAATAAAAGCCAAAGAAGGAGGAGATGATGAGGTAGTTGAAATTTCGGAAGAAGTTTTAGCACAGTTTGAAAAAGCAAAATTTGCACATTTACATAATCACACACAATTCTCAATTTTACAATCAACCATTTCTGTAAGTGATTTGGTGAGCGCTGCAGCAAAAAATAAAATGCCTGCAGTTGCGATTACCGATCATGGAAATATGATGTGTGCATTCCATTTTAATGCGGCAGTTCAGAATCACAACAAAGCAGCAAAAGAAAAGAATGCAGAATTAATTGAAGAAGGAAAAGAACCAACGGAAGTATTGATTACGCCAATTATTGGTTCAGAATTTTTTGTGTGTGAGAATCATTTAGACAAATCTAAAAAAGATAATGGTTATCAAATTGTTGTTTTTGCAAAGAACAAAAATGGTTATCATCATTTAGCAAAAATGGCGTCGAAGGCGTATACAGATGGTTTTTACTATGTGCCTCGAATTGATAAATCGATTATCGAAGAATATAAAGAAGATTTGATTGTTTTATCTGGAAATTTACAAGGTGAAGTTCCAAATAAAATTTTGAATCTTGGTGAAAAGCAAGCCGAAGAAGCCTTACTGTGGTGGAAAGAGCAATTTGGCGATGATTTTTACATCGAATTGATGCGTCACGGACAAGAAGATGAAGATCGTGTTAATCAGACTTTGCTTGCATTTGCGCGAAAACACAATGTAAAAGTTGTGGCGACAAATAATACGTATTATATCAATCAAGACGATTCGAATGCACATGATATTTTATTGTGTGTGCGCGATGCAGAAAAGCAATCTACACCGATTGGTCGTGGTCGTGGATACCGTTTTGGTTTGCCAAATCAAGAATATTATTTCAAATCTGAAGCTGAAATGAAACAATTGTTTCAAGATGTTCCAGAAGCGATTATTAATATACAAGAAATTATTGATAAGATAGAAGAGTACACGCTTTATCGCGATGTATTACTTCCAAAATTTGATATTCCCGAAGAATTTCATCACGCAGAAGATGATGAAGATGGAGGGAAAAGAGGTGAGAATGCTTATTTAAAACATTTAACCTACGAAGGTGCAAAAATTCGTTATCCAGAATTGACAGACGAAATTAAAGAACGTTTGGATTTCGAATTAGCCACAATTGAAAAAACAGGTTATCCTGGTTATTTCTTGATTGTACAAGATTTTATTGCTGCGGCGCGTAAAATGGGCGTATCGGTTGGTCCAGGTCGTGGTTCGGCGGCAGGATCAGCAGTTGCTTATTGTTTATGGATTACCAATTTAGATCCAATTCAGTACGATTTACTTTTTGAGCGATTCCTAAATCCTGATCGTGTATCTATGCCCGATATCGATATCGACTTTGATGACGAAGGTCGATCGTTGGTAATGGATTATGTGATTGATAAATATGGTGCAAATCAAGTAGCGCAAATCATTACGTATGGTACAATGGCAGCGAAATCTTCGATAAAAGATACGGCGCGTGTATTAGATTTACCATTGTTTGATGCCAATCGTGTTGCAGGTTTGATTCCGAATATGAAGTTATCTAAAATCTTTAATTTAGATGAAGCTGCATTAAAAGGAGCCTTAAAACCAGAAGAATTTGATGCGGTAAGCGAATTAAAACGTTTATCGATTGGAGATGATTTAGTTGCAGAAACTATTCAGCAAGCAAAAATCTTAGAAGGTTCTGTTCGTAATACGGGAATTCACGCGTGTGGGGTAATTATTACGCCAGATGATATCACGAATTTCGTGCCTGTAACAACGGCAAAAGATTCAGATTTATATGTAACACAATTTGATAACTCGGTTGCAGAAAGTGCTGGATTATTGAAGATGGACTTTTTGGGGTTGAAAACCTTAACCCTGATTAAAGATACCATCAAATTGGTAAAAGCGAGAACAGGAATCGATATCAATCCGGATGAAATTCCGATTGATGACGAAAAAACATATGAGCTTTTCCAGCGTGGAGAAACGGTTGGGGTTTTCCAATACGAATCCCCCGGAATGCAAAAATACATGAAGGATTTACGTCCAACAGTTTTTGCCGATTTAATTGCCATGAATGCGCTTTATCGTCCGGGTCCTATCGAATATATTCCTTCGTTCGTTCGCCGTAAAAATGGTGAAGAACCTATCCAATACGATTTGGATGCGATGGAAGAATATTTATCAGAAACCTACGGAATTACTGTGTATCAGGAGCAAGTAATGTTGCTTTCTCAAAAATTAGCAGGTTTCTCGAAAGGTGATGCCGACGTTTTACGTAAAGCAATGGGAAAAAAGCAAAAAGCTGTTTTGGATAAAATGAAACCAAAATTTGTTGCTCAAGCTTCTGAAAAAGGACACGATCCTAAGATTTTAGAAAAAGTTTGGACAGACTGGGAAGCTTTTGCATCGTATGCCTTCAATAAATCGCACTCGACATGTTATGCGTGGGTGGCATACCAAACGGCTTATCTGAAAGCGCATTATCCTGCCGAATATATGGCGGCTGTTCTTTCAAATAATATGAATGATATCAAGCAGGTTACGTTCTTTATGGAAGAGTGTAAACGAATGGGATTGGCGGTTCTTGGTCCAGATATCAACGAGTCGATTACGAAGTTTAACGTGAACGAAAATTATGAAATTCGTTTCGGAATGGGCGCTGTAAAAGGAGTTGGACATGCTGCGGTAAATTCGATTATTTCGGAACGTGAAGAAAATGGTCCATTCAAAGATATTTACGATTTTGTAAAACGTGTGGAATTAAGAACAGTCAACAAAAAAACAATCGAAAATTTAGTTTTGGCTGGAGGTTTTGATTCGTTCGAATTTCATCGTGGACGTTATTTCTTTATCGATAATACAACGACGAATTTGGAGAAATTAATCAAATATGGAGGAAATTATCAGGAGCAAAAAAACTCTTCTCAAACTTCTTTATTTGGTGATTTTGGCGGAGATTCTGTTATAGAAGATGTGGTTCCGATGTTGCCAGATTGTGAGAAATGGAATATGTTACAACGTTTGTCGAAAGAGAAAGAAGTTGTTGGAATTTATATTTCTTCGCATCCGTTAGATGATTTTAAACATGAATTGAAAATGGCTTCAAATTGTAGTATTTCTGATATCAATGCGAATGAAGATAACTTTGTCAACAAGGAAGTTTCAATCTGTGGAATGATGTCAAATATTCAACATAGAATTGCCAAAAATGGAAACGAATTTGGTATTTTTACGTTTAGTGATTACACCGATTCGATGGATATCATGGTTTTTGGGAGTGATTATATGAAATATAGACACTTTATGCAGGAAAATATGTTCTTGAATTTGAAATTGAATATCTCGAAAAAAGAATTCAAAGACAAAGAAGGAAATGTAACGCAAGGACGTGTGTATAAAAACATCACAAATATTTTGTTGTTGAATGAAATTGTGGAAAAACAAGCCGAAAAAATGACGGTGAAGATTGAAGTTCCAGAATTTTCGGAAGAAACATTTAGCAAATTATCAGATATTATGTTCAAATATCAAGGAGATAAATTATTAAAAATTCAATTAATTGATCCAAAAGATTATTTGAATAATTTAGATTTACCAGCAAGTAAAATCAAAATTAACATTTGTCGAGATTTGTTGAAAGAATTAGATGAATTGCAGGAAATTACATTCAAACTGAATTAATTATTCGTTTCATCTATTCAATAATTGATAGATAATATGAACGAAATTTTTCAAGAATAAAATTTTATGTAGATTTGTAAACTTAAGATTAGATAAAAAAATATAAGATTATGGCATTAGAAGTAACAGATGCATCATTTGCATCAGATATTATAGAGTCAGGAAAACCAGCAATGGTTGATTTCTGGGCTGTTTGGTGTGGTCCTTGTAGAATGGTTGGTCCAGTTGTGGAAGAGCTTGCTACAGAATATCAAGGAAAAGCAGTTATTGGTAAAGTTGATGTAGACACAAACCAAGAAGTTGCTGCGAAATATGGAATCCGCAACATTCCTACAATTTTATTCTTCAAAGACGGAGAAGTAGTAGATAAAGTTGTTGGAGTTGTTCCAAAAGAGCAATTAGTAGAAAAATTAAACGCGATTTTATAATAAATTAAATCGTTGATTTTGAAATAAAAGAATCTCGGATGCAAAATTTCCGAGATTTTTTTTGAAAAAAGTTTAGGTTTTATCAGAAAACCGCCTATATTTGCAATCCGAAATCGATACAGATTTTGATCCGGTAGTTCAGTTGGTTAGAATACTTGCCTGTCACGCAAGTGGTCGCGGGTTCGAGTCCCGTCCGGATCGCAAAAAGTTCGTTCTTTTACACAATATATTTTTTATAATTTCTGATCCGGTAGTTCAGTTGGTTAGAATACTTGCCTGTCACGCAAGTGGTCGCGGGTTCGAGTCCCGTCCGGATCGCAATTTTTTATAAAAATTCATAAAAAATATATCAATTTATAATTTTCTGATCCGGTAGTTCAGTTGGTTAGAATACTTGCCTGTCACGCAAGTGGTCGCGGGTTCGAGTCCCGTCCGGATCGCATCTATTTCTTTTTCTATTTTAGATCGATCGAAAATTATAAATAAAAAAAACAGACTGATCCGGTAGTTCAGTTGGTTAGAATACTTGCCTGTCACGCAAGTGGTCGCGGGTTCGAGTCCCGTCCGGATCGCCAACTTTTATAAGCTTCACTTATTGTGAAGCTTTTTTTTGCTCCAAACTCTCCTAAATTCTACTTTTGCATAACGCATAACGCATAACGCATAACGCATAACGCATAACGCATAACGCATAACGCATAACAATGAATCATATTTATTTGGTGAACGCCTTGGTTACAGATGAAACAGGTAGGATGTTAGCTGTCCGAAAAAAGAAATCGAAATTTTTTCAGATGGTTGGAGGAAAACGAGAACAAGATGAAGAATTATTAACCACACTTCGACGCGAATTTTTAGAAGAGATTAATGTTGATATTCTACAACATGATGTTTCATTTTTAGGGCAACACACTTCTATTGCTGTTAATGAAGTTAATACCGAAGTTCATGCAAATGTGTTTCATGTTAAATTAAAATCATTAGAAACGCTTAAAATCGCTTCTGAGATAGAAGAAATGGCGTGGATAACGAAAAAAAACTACAAAGAGTTCCAATTGGCTCATTTATTAGAAGAATTCAGTTTACCAATTTGGTTAGAAATGGTGTTTTAAATTTTTTTTCAAAAAAGTTTGTAACGTTTTTACTTTATGTTTACTTACTAATAAACACTAAATAATTAAGCGATGAAATCTATTTGGGAAACAACAGTTGAAAATAATGTTATCAGAATAGACGATGAACAAGTTGCGTTGAAAAAAATAAAGTAACGATTTTGGAAGCTAAACAAACTCTTTTTTTAGAATTAATCGATCAACACAAAGGGATTTTACACAAAATCGCTAAGATGTATATGGATAATTCTGAAGATCAAAATGATTTGATACAAGAGATTGTTTTGCAACTATGGAAATCTTTTGATCGTTTTGAAGGTAAATCTCAATTTTCAACTTGGATGTATCGCGTTTCGTTGAACACGGCGTTAACTTATTTTAGAAAAGAAAAGAAAAAAGCAGATCGTCATACTTTTTTAGAAAATATTGATCAAGTAGATGAGATGGATTCTGGTGAAAAAGAAACACAACTCGAATTGTTTTATAAAGCAGTTCATGAATTGAATAAAGTAGAAAAAGCATTGATTTTTCTGTTTTTGGAAGGACAAAATCACAAGGAAATTAGTATGAACTTGGGAATTTCGGAAGTAAATGCACGTGTGAAATTGAACAGAACGAAAGAAAAAATACAAATCATCATAAAAAAATACGGTTATGAATTTTGATGAATTACAAAAACAATGGGACAATCAATCTTCAGATGAAGTGAAAATTGATCCAAATCTTGAGCTTAATCAAGAAGCAAATACCATTATTGATAAAGTAAGAAAAACATTGAAACAAGAGTTTTATTTTCAATTATTAGGATTATTGTTTTTATATACTTTTCCTTTCTTATTTGATGCAAATACGCCAACAATTTGGTGGACATTGTTGTGTGTTTCGTTGACTTTTTTGGTGCCGTTTATTTATGTTTTCAAGTTTTATAAACGATCATATCATCTGGAATATAATTCGTTAAAGAATATCAATTGGTTTTATTTCAATTACAAATCTGCGATTGATATTTACAGTATTTACTCGTACATGATCTGTATTTTAATGTTGATGATTATTGGTGTTTCGTATATCCAGCATCCTAACTCGTTGCAATTTGTTCATAAATTTCAGTTTTATCTTTATATTTTTCTTACACTATTTTTCTATGTTTTAATTTGCGTTTTATTATTAAAATGGTGGATTTCTACTTATTATAAAAAGAATCTGGTAGAATTAGAAAATATATTGCATCAATTAGAAGAGTAACCAAAAGTTACTCTTTTTTTAATACGGAATATCGAGGATAAACTTAAATTTCATCGGAACATTATTTCGGAGAATTTCTACTGAAATTTGTTGAAATTCATTTTTAATCATAAATTTTTCTATATCATCTAAACTCATTTTGCTTACCTGTTTTCCATCCAATTTTGTGAGTATATCATTTGCTTTCAAACCTACTAAATCCGCATTTGATTTTTTTCGAACCGCTTCTATTTTATAAATAGGTTTCATCACATATTGATAGTTAACTTTGTTTGTCGTGATAGAATTATATTCAGATATAGATGTATTTTGTGATACAATATTTATTTTTTCATTTTTCCATTCAAATTGATCGTGAATTACCGTTAATCCACTTCTATTGTAGTGAAAAGCATCTTTAAAATTTCGATTTGGTTTATAATAAAACAACTGATTTTTATAATCTAAAATAATTGTAAATCTTCTCAAAATTTCATTTCCGAGAGAGCCTTTTCGATTATTTTTAAAGTTAAGATATTGGATTGATTCGATGTCTGGGATGGCAATTAAAGGTTGATTAAGTTTATATTTATCTAAGTTTACGGCATCTATAACCCCACGTTTACCATTAATAGAACCATTAAAACCTTTGCCCAATTCATCCGAAAATACATGTTGTAAAGGTGCTAAATTCTCAATCTGATTCTCGAAAAGCCACAAACCATCACTATTTCCGATGTCTATCAACATTTTTTGATCTGTGTAACTTGTTTGATGCGTAAAATCAACAGTTGTAAAAGGTTTTATTTCTGGACTTATTTCTAATGGATTTGATTGAAATTTCTTTAATTTTTTAACTTCAAGGATCGATTTATAAATGGTGATTTTTCTTTTTGCATAATCTATTTGAATTGGATAGTTTTTGAAAAATTCAGAACCAATTATTCCATGAACTTCAATTCCTAATCGAGAAAAGAGGTTGAAATTCTCGTCTTGTATCACGATAATATCCATATTATTTGAAGAATAATTTTGACCTAAAACGATTTGATTTTTTGATGAAAAAAATCCTTTGGTATCAGCATTATCTTTTCCTAGACCTTTTAAATTAATTTGGCGAAGATTGTTTTTATTAATTGTTTCGTCGTATTGGCTGAATAAAATAATTTCTTTAAGACCAGAATCTACAATGAAATTCATTTGATGACCATTAAATGTAATTGGAACAACAACTAAATTCTTGATAAATTGAAATGAGATAGTTTCTTTATTTACATTTTCGGCCAAAGAAAGTTCCTTTTTTTGTGCATGAATTAGTAAAAAAGTAAACACAAAAATTATTGAAAGTAATAATCTAATTTTCATTCAAATTTCAGTTTTTATTAAAATTATGCAAAAAAAATGATGTGATAATAAGATTATTCTTAATGTTAGAATTAAAACTTTAACATGTTATTGTGTAACCTTTGTGAATTTTGAACATCTATATTTTATAAAATTGATAAATGATTTAAAAACCATATAGATGACAAAAATTTACTTTCTTTTTTTATGTTTTATAACGTTTGCAAATGCACAAGATTATAAAAAAGATACAATAGAATTATATGAAACGATTTTGTATGATAAAAGCAAATTTCGATTGAAACGTGTTGGTCCAGAAACAAAATCTAAAAGTATTTGTCTTCAATTTTCTACAATAAAAGATAGTGTAAAATGGAATAAACCGATCATAGAAAGTTTTATTCAGGTGAATGCTCCTAAGAAAGATTTTATTGTAAAAGCGATTAATTTTAATTTTTCATATCCTCCAAAAGAAGAAAGTTTAAAATTTAATTTAAAACTATATAAATCGTCTAAAAATACTCCAGTTGATATTGTATTTTTTGAAAAGAATAATATTGAGATTTCTCCAAGTGATATTGTAAATCAATCGTACAAACTTGATTTAACCGATGATAATATTAGTTATAATGACGAATTTTATATAAGTGTTTTGATGACAAAAAGATTGGTTGATGATTTTGTTTGTTTAAGTGGTGTTATTTTGTCGAATGGATTTACAAGAAACTTAACGACAAATGGAGGTTTTGAGAAAAATCCTTTGGGAGCAAAACCATCTGTAAACGCTGATTTATTGATAAAAAGATAAAAGAGCTTTTCAGCTCTTTATTATCGAGGTGTTCCCCAACCCCAAGGTGCTGGCGGAGTTTCAATTTCTTTTGTCAAGTCAAAATAGACGTTGAAAGGTGTTTTAGAACCTGCTTTTTGCAAATTGTAACTAAACGTTTTATCATCCAAGGTAATCCACCAAATATTTGTAGAAGCATAATCTATTAAGGTTGCAGTCTCTTGATCGGCAGGAAACATCTGGAAATCTTTGAAACCATAATTTGTATTTGTTCCTCCATAAAATGTAATTGTTTCCGAAGTTCCATTTTCGTGACGATGATCGTGTTTTAGCGTGATGATTCCATCTTTTTTAGTCAAAATCCACGTTCTCGAATAATTATCACCAACATTGAACGGAATTTTAATTTCGTTTGTAGAACAACTTTTTACATGCATGGTTAATTTTTTACCTGCAAAATCATCGCGCGTAATATGTTCAGGCAATTTGCCTTCGTAAGCTTTACCGCAATGTTTTTCGAGATTTTTCCAGAATATTTCTGAAGGTTTTTCGGTTTGTGCAAAAAGTGAAGAACAACCAATTAAAACGAATCCAAGTTGTAAACATTTTTTAATCATAATCAGTAATAAAAATTATTCAATAATGATTTAAAGATAATATTTTAAAAATGATTAAGCGTTGTTTGTCTATTTGGAAATAAAGACTAACAAAAAAGCCCTCGCTTGTTCAGGGCGAGGGCATATAGTTAAGTGCTTTTTTCTTTTTTCAAATAAAAATTTTGAATTAAAATTAATTAATATCTATAATATTCTGGTTTAAATGGTCCTTCAACCGTTACACC
>NZ_DLJI01000039.1:162899-183809 GCF_002484185.1 Empedobacter sp. UBA7620
TGGTCCTTCAACCGTTACACCAATGTATTCTGCTTGTTCTTGAGATAAAACTTCTAATTCTACTCCTAATTTAGCTAAATGCAATTCTGCAACTTTTTCATCTAAATGCTTAGGCAAAGTATATACTTCGTTTTTGTAAGCTGATGAATTTGTCCACAATTCGATTTGAGCTAAAGTTTGGTTAGAGAAAGAGTTTGACATCACAAAAGAAGGGTGTCCTGTTGCACAACCTAAGTTAACTAAACGTCCTTCAGCCAAAATGATGATGTCATTTCCGTTGATGTTGTATTTGTCAACTTGTGGTTTAATTTCTTCTTTCGTGTTTCCGTAGTTTCCGTTTAACCAAGCCATATCGATTTCGTTATCGAAGTGACCAATGTTACACACAACTACTTTGTCTTTCATTTTCTCGAAATGCTCTGCACGTACAATTCCAAAGTTACCAGTAGTCGTAATTACGATATCAGCGTTTGCAACCACTGTATCTAATTTTTTTACTTCGTAACCTTCCATAGATGCTTGTAAAGCACAAATAGGGTCGATTTCTGTTACTGTAACAATTGCTCCAGCACCGCGGAAAGAAGCCGCTGTACCTTTACCAACATCACCAAATCCACAAACTACAACACGTTTACCAGCGATCATCAGGTCAGTAGCACGTTTGATAGCATCTACTGCAGATTCGCGACATCCGTATTTGTTGTCGAATTTAGATTTTGTTACAGAATCATTTACGTTAATTGCAGGCATAGGCAATGTACCTTTCTCCATTCTTTCGTAAAGACGGTGTACACCCGTAGTTGTTTCTTCTGATAATCCTTTGATCTCAGCAACCAATTCTGGGTAACGATCAATCACCATATTCGTTAAGTCTCCACCATCATCCAAAATCATGTTTAATGGTTTACGATCTTCTCCGAAGAATAATGTTTGCTCGATACACCAATCGAATTCCTCTTCGTTCATCCCTTTCCAAGCATACACAGGAATCCCAGCAGCAGCAATTGCAGCCGCAGCGTGATCTTGTGTAGAGAAAATATTACATGACGACCATGTAACATCAGCTCCTAAAGCAACCAACGTTTCGATAAGAACTGCAGTTTGGATTGTCATGTGTAGACAACCTGCAATGCGAGCACCTTTCAAAGGTTGAGCAGCTTTGTACTCTTCACGGATAGCCATCAACCCAGGCATTTCTGCCTCAGCCAACGTAATTTCCTTTCTTCCCCACTCAGCTAAAGAAATATCTTTAACTTTGTATGGAATGTATTGCGTTTTTGTATCCATCAATTGATATATTTAACTAACTTTTTTTTAAAGTTTATAAGGAACAAATTTACAAACAAATTTCGATTAATAAAATGCCCGTTATCGATTATATTAACGATTTTAAACATACCCGCATTATTACGTGGAATGTAACAGAATCGAATGAAGAATTATTAGAATATCTTCATTTAGAGGAGTATAGGATGGAAAAATATAATAATCTTCGACCTAAACAGGCCAGAGAATATCTTGGTTTGCGCGCTTGTCTAAAGAAATTGGACTTGGATTATGATGTAAATTATGACGAACGTGGAAAACCTTTTTTACCTACAAATAAAGAAATTTCTATCACACATTCTTATGGATTGGTTTCTGTTGGTGTGAGCGAATATAATATTGGGATTGATATTGAATTGGCTCGTCCAAAAAAAATCCTAAATATTAAACACAAGTTTGCCCGTCCAGATGAAATAGCTTGGATTCCTCAAGAGCACGAGACTGAATATCTGCATATAATTTGGGGAATGAAAGAAGGTTTGTACAAGTTGAATGGTGGTAATCTTTGGAATTTTTTGAATCATTATCGTGCAGAAGAATTTGAATTAGTAGAGAATAAACAATTTATTTGTTGGATTTCGGACGATGTGAAATCTCGTAAATATCATGCATTCTATAAAATGATTGGTGAATATTATTTGGTTTGGGTGTTGGATTATGAATAAGTAAAAGTTAGAAATTAGAATTACGAATTTAGATTTTTGATTTACGATTTAGAAAGAATTATTTTTAACTCACAACTCACAACTCACAACTCACAACTCACAACTCACAACTTAAGAATGAACGATTTTATTGATTACATCCTTGCGCCTTACAAAACTTATTCTACACTGAATATTTTACTTGAAATAATAGCAACATTGTTCGGAATTATTTCGGTTTATTATACCTATAAACGCAATATTTGGGTTTATCCAACTACAATTATTTCAACATTTATTTTCATTTATTTATTTTTTAATTGGGGATTATATGGTGAAACAATTATTAATGTTTACTATACTTCAATGGCGATTTATGGTTGGGTTTTGTGGCAAAAAAATCTCGAAGCCGATCATAAACATGTAGATGTTTCGTGGGCAACGAAGAGAGAGTATCTGTACGCAACGTTACTTTTCGCGTTGAGTTTTATCTTTATTTTGACGATTTATTATTTCCGTCCAGTCATTCAAAACGGGTTTGATGTTAATTTTATCAATCAATGCAAATTACATTATACCAAAATTGATTTTGTAGACGCTTCGACGACCGCTATCTTTTTGATTGGAATGTGGATGATGGCGCGACGAAAAATTGATAACTGGTATTTCTGGATTATCGGCGATTTAATCATGATTCCATTAATGATTTACAAAGGAGCAGTTATCACTTCGGTGCAATATATTGTCTTGTTGATTTTATCATTTATCGGATTAATCGATTGGATAAAATCAGCCAAAAATTCACAGAAAATAGTGAGCTAAGAAATAATTTAAAATTAGTATTTTAGCCTTGTAAATTGAATTTGAAAAACCTATAAAAATTACGAATATGGAAAATCAACACGTATATCAACAAAACCAATTGGTTGCACAGGCAACAAGCGTAGAAAGGGCAAATTTCTATAAACATACTTACGGACACGTTGCTGGAGGAGTTTTGGTATTTGTTTTAATCGAATCTTTGATGTTAAAATCAGAAGCATTAGTCAGCTTTATGTTAAGTTTAACTTCTGGATATCTTTGGCTTATTTTATTAGCAGGTTTCATGGGAATTACATGGGTTGCACAAAAAATGGCGTACGGATCGATTTCAAAATCTAAACAATATTTAGGCTACTTTTTATACATAGTTGCAGAAGCTTTAATCTTTGTGCCAATGCTGTACATTGCATTATATTATGGCGGAACTTATGTGATAAAACAAGCGGCCGTTGTAACAGGTGGATTATTTGTAGGATTATCGGCTATTGTATTTTTAACAAAAGCAGATTTCTCTATTTTACGAGGAGCATTAACTATAGGATTTTTCTTAGCAATTGGATTGATTATTGCAGGAATGTTATTCGGGTTCGATTTAGGATTATGGTTCTCAGTTGGAATGTGTGCCTTGGCTGGAGGAGCAATTTTGTACAACACTCACCAATTAAAATATGAGTTCGGAACACAACAATATGTTGCAGCGGCATTGTCGTTATTTGCTTCATTAATGTTATTGTTTTGGTATATTTTGAGAATTTTTATGAGTAGAGATTAATCATGAAGAAACAATAAATTTGTATGTTGAACCGTAGCATTTTTGTTGCGGTTTTTTTATTTAAGATACTATGACAGATAAAGAAAAAGAAGATGATAGAATACAATCTCCGTTTCGACCAAAAGATTGGAATGAGATTAGAATAAATGATTCTTGGGCGTTGTTCAAGATTATGGCAGAGTTTGTAAATGGTTACGAAGTAATGTCTAAAATAGGACCTTGCGTGTCTATTTTTGGTTCGGCACGTACTTCTCCAGATCATCCATATTATGCATTAGCAGAGGACATTGCGTATCGATTAACGCAAATAGGTTTTGGTGTAATTACTGGTGGAGGTCCGGCAATTATGGAAGCTGCAAACAAAGGAGCGCAAAAGGGTGGAGGAACTTCTGTTGGATTGGGAATTACATTGCCTTTCGAAACAGAATTGAACAAATATATCGACCGTGAATATGAAATTAATTTCGATTATTTCTTTGCACGAAAAGTAATGTTTGTGAAATATTCACAAGGATTTATCGGAATGCCAGGAGGTTTTGGAACGTTAGACGAATTATTTGAGTCGATGACATTGGTACAAACGAAGAAAACAGGACGTTTCCCAATTGTGTTAGTTGGAACTGAATATTGGTCAGGTTTAATTGATTGGATCAAAGAAACGGTTTTGAGAGAAGGTTATATTTCTGAGAAAGATTTGGATCTTTTCCGTTTGGTTGATACAGCGGAAGAAGCCGTTGCTCATATCAAAAATTTCTACGAAAAATATAATATTAAGCTTAATTTTTAAGCAACAAAAAAACCTCATCAATTGATGAGGTTTTTTTATTTCATAAAGAATGATAATTATTGTTTAATTAATTTAGATGTTCCAATTTTTCGATTTTTAGCTTCAATGTCAAGAATGTAAATACCTTTTGGTAATTCTTTGATGTTAAATTGATGTATCGCTGAAAATTTTCCTGAAAACTCTTTGATCAGTTTTCCTGTTAAATCATAGATTTTTACTTTTTCTGAATTAATATTTAATGAAAAAGAGGAAGAAACTGGATTTGGAGTTACAGAGATTTTTTCTGAATTAACCTCAATATTATCTGTTGATAAATTTGCTTTTGCATTCCCGAAAATTCTAAATTCACCTGGATTTAGATTAACTGTAAATGATGAATTTGTATTGGTGACATTCAGCGTTGTTTCGTCCATCAAATTGTACCAATTTCCTGTAAATGGAAAAAGTGGCGCAATTGCTTGAGTGCTTGTTGTGAAGTTTGCAATAACAATTACCTCATATAAATCAGACGACGATAATAAATTATTTGTAATCTGAATACGCGGTTTTAAATCTCCAGATGTAATTGTATAATTATCAGTTTCGAAAACTTTGTTGTTTAATTTAAGACCAATAATTTTTGACCAAACTTCATAAACAGATTTTCTATCGGCATTTGTTAAGTAACCAATTTCGCTTGGAATAGGTTTTGGATTGGTGCGACATCCGTCATTATTTGTTCCATCTTCGCAATGATTTATCGAGTAATCATATCCTAATTCTCCGAATTGCCACAACATTTTAGGACCAGGAATTGTAAATAAAACTGCACCAAGAGCTTTTTGTCTTTCCAAAGAAGTTTTTAAATCTTTTATATTATAAGTTCCTGATGATGCACCATATTGTAAATTCTTGTACATCATTCTTTCTTCATCATGACTTTCTGCATAGGCAACCAAATGTTTTTTCGTAAAACCTTTTACAGTATGCTTCAACCAATCAAAGTTACTATCCGAAGCATATCCCATTGTATTTTGATTAAAATTATTAGTCGCTTTACCCCAAAGCATAATTCCTTTACCTTCGTTAATGCGATAATTCGCCCATTCTGTTTCCTCTTGTGCTGAACCATTATTTCCTAAATGCTCAAAAATGATGTAGGAATTCGGATCAATTGTCCATTGCATATCTGCATATTTTTTTAAAATTGCTACACGATCAGCTTGATATCCGTTTGTACAAGTTTCATCAGAAGGTGTACAATTTTGTGTAAATCCTTTTGTTAAATCCCATCTAAATCCATCAATTTTAAACTCTTCAATCCAATGTTTTAATGTACGTTGTACATAATTTTGAGTTGGTGTTAGTTGATGATTTAAGTCGTAACCAACATTGTAACTATGTTTTGCGGTTTGATTAACATAAGGATTTGTAGCGGTTGGTTCTCCAAAACCATCTCCATCAGGATCATTCATCCACATTCTAACTAATGGAGATCGACCATAAACGTGATTTAAAGCAACATCCAAAATGATTGAAATTCCATTTTGATGACACAAATCAATGAATTCTTTCATTTTATCTGCTGGTCCATAGGCTTTATCCAAAGCAAGATGATAAGCGGTATTATAACCCCAAGAAATATTTCCTTCAAACTCCATGACAGGCATTACTTCGATTGCGTTAATGTTTAATTTTTTGAAATAATCAAAATCATCAATTAAAGATTGCCATGTTTTTGTCGAATTGAAATCGCGAATTAATAATTCGTAAATCATCAAATTCTCTTTATTTGGTCGATTGAAATTTGAAACTTTCCAATTGTATTTTGCTTGATTTGTTTGTAAAACCGAAACTTCAAATTGTTGCCCAGTAGGATATACAGGCATATTTGGATAAGTTGCTGTTGTAATATATGGATCATCATAAGGCGATAAAACTAATGTCGAATATGGATCTGCAGTTTTTATTCCATCACTTGTACGATATTGAAACGTATAAATTTCATTAGATTTAAGATTAGATAATTCAATCCAATATAAATCTTTGTTTGTTGTATCACGATTCATTACATATTGATCAGAAAGTTGCCAATTATTGAAACTTCCAATTACATGAATAAATTCTTTTTGTGGTGCATATAAAACCAAATATGCTTTTGAAGAATCATTATCCAAGTAATTAATTCCCTCATGTAAATTGGATGGAATTGCCACATCTTTCACAGTCGGTTTGATATTAACTGTAAAAGATTTGCTTATCGTTTGACCATTAAAAGTAGCACTCAACGTATAATTCTGATTTTGTGTAATGGTATAATTTTTATCAAAAGATGTTGAATTATTTAATACATCAATTTGAGTTCCGTTGGTAGTTAATGTCCAATTAGCAGATTTTGTAGCTGTCGCTTTGATGTTAAAACTTGATCCTGAAGAAACATTTGTAATCGAATTTTCGAGCGGATTAGTTAAAGTAACTTTGAAAGAACCTACCGAAATAGAAAGATCCGTAGTTTGTTGTTTTCCATCTGCACTTCTAAAAACAATATTTATTGCAGTAATATTTTTAGAAGTATCAACTCCATAGAATTGATAAATAGATGTAGGAATTTCTAATTTATAGGTTGATCCAGAAACGAAAGTTAATTTGGGTTGAGTAGTATTATTTCCCCAACTTCCTATTACATTTTCCCATTGTTTTCCTTCAATAGTTGCGCCTGTGTGCGCATAAATATCTCCTGTGTAACTTGCTAGGCCTGTTCCCGTTTTGTCGAAGTTTATTACAACTGCTTGGTTTGCTTCGGGCGGTGAAGGTGTTGTTGTAATTTGAGCTTTGGTAAAAGATATTACCATTAAAAGCATCAAAATAGATAGAATGTTTTTCATGTTTTGTGTGGTTTTAGAAAAAGCCATTAAAAAACATAATTGAATTTTAATGGCTTTTAAAAAATTAATTGTTGATGAGAAAAAATTTTATTGAGCTTCTACTGTATAAGTTTTCTTTGTGAAATTAGCTGTGATTTTATATTTTCCAGCTTTTATTTTGATGTTGTCTCCTTTCTCAACAAGAGCACCATCAGCACCACCGTAATTACCTTTGTCCCAATCGTTATTCAATCTAAACTTATATTCTCCATCTTTCATTGTAAGAATAGTTGTCCATGAATCAATTGTTCCATCGTATGATAATTTAGTATCTGGCCCGTCCCAACCGTTTGGAGTTGCATCACCTACTAATCCCCAAGTAAATTTCTCAAGTTTGTAAGTTAGATTTGTTAAGTCCATAGTTATCTTGTAAGTACCAGCATCTACTGCGATGTTTTTACCTCCTTTTTCAAGTTTTCCATTAGATCCTCCATAATCTAACTCCCATTTGTTGTCTTGACGGAATTTGATTTCACCACCTTTTAAATCTGTGTACGCTACAAATACATTTGTAACATCAGTTTTCCAAAATTGAACATCTGGCCCGTCCCAACCGTTAGGAGTAGCAGAACCAACAACACCCCAATTTGTAGATAAATCTGTTGGATATGCTGTTATTTTTAATGTATTGACATTAGAGATTAATTGTTGAGAACTAGGTGTACCAACTGTAGAAACAATACGATATTCTATCTCTCCTTCTTTAAAAGGTTCTAATCCTAAAGCAATAACTGCTAAATTCAATTCTTTTACTGTTACATCAGCTGTTAATGTTGAAGTTGAAGTAAGAACTTGATGATTTTTAAAATTATCTCCTTTGATATCAATTTGTAATTCATATTTAGGAGGAGTATTTGTTCCATAATTTGCAGCACTCCAATTAAACGTCATTGCTGTGTTTGCAGCATTTTCTTCTAACAATTCAATTGTTGATGAAGCAGGCGTTTCTACTTTCGGTGCAACAAAAGTTGAAGGATCTAATTTGATGATATCTTCATCGTCGTTACATGCGCTTAAGGCAAAAATACTCGCACAAGCTAACGAAATATATTTTATAAAATTTTTCATCTTAATAACCTGGATTTTGAGTTAAGTTTGGATTAATGACAATAATATTGTTTGGAATTGGGAAGATAACTTTTGTAGCATCTACAGATGTTCCATTTTGAACGCCACCTTTCCAAGGCCAATTGTAATTGTTAGTATATTTATTGAAACGAATTAAATCCGTTCTACGCGTTCCTTCCCAGTACAATTCTCTTGATCTTTCAGCTAAAATGAAATCTAAGTTTAATTGTCCGTCAGTAATATTACCTGATGTATTTCCGTATGCACGAGTTCTTAATTCGTTGATTAAGTTCAATGCAGTTGCGCGGTCTCCACCAGTTCCTCCACGTAAAACAGCTTCAGCATAGTTTAAATAAACTTCTGCTAAACGAATTACTGGTACGTCTGTGTCAACATATTCTCCTGTTGCATCGTTTGCACTTTTTCCGTCTGAACGTTTGTTAGACCATTTGTAAACAGCATAACCTTCTCCAAATGTACCTATGTTGTTAATTTCAAAAGTTTGTCCATCTGTAAAGAACATTGCACGTTTATCTTTCCATGCAGTTGGATTTCCGTTACTGTCTTTTGTTGTAACAGCATCTGTAAATTGATTCACCAATGCTTTTGTAGAACGAGGACCTCCCCATCCACCATTTACACCGTAATCAGCAGCAACCATTTTTCCACCAATTGCAGCTTTTACTAAGAAAGTGGAACCTCCGTAGGTACGAGAATTATTTCCGTCAAAGTTTAAAACGAAAATAGCTTCATTTTGCGCGCCATTCGTATCATTATCAGCTAAAAATAATTCGTCGTAAGCAGAACCATTTTTATTTCCATCAGTTGTGTTAAGTGTATATCCAGCTTGCATAGCCAATTTAGAATAAGTGATGGCTTCTGTATATTTTGCTTGACCAATCCAAGTTTCTGCATTTAGATATAAACGAGATAATAATGCTTCAGCAGCTGCTTTATCTACACGTCCATATTCGTTTGCACGACCAGCTTTTAATTCAGCTTCGATTGCTTTTAATTCGCTTTCAACGAAAGTGAAAATCTCTTTACGATTGCTTTGTTTTGGTAATTCAGAAGAAACTTCTGTTACTAACGGAACATTCGCATATAAATCCATTAAGCTATAATAAGCATATGCTCTAATGAAACGAGCTTCAGCTACATATTCTTTCACTTCTGGAGTTGTGCTTGATAAAGCTTCAGCATTTGCAATAAACGAATTAGAAAAAGAAACGGTTTGTGCTAAACGATAATACATTGCTTCAACAAAACTGTTACTTGCTCCCCAAGAAATCTCATGCAAGTTTGGTAAACCTGGATCTCCCCAGCCAAGAATAGATTCGTCTGTTGTCAATACATTTAAGTTGAACATTAAACGAGTATATTGAGAAGCACCTTCGTCAATACCTTGAATATCTCCACTTCCCGCAGGTCCTTTTTGTCCTGTAAGTGCTAAAGAAGCGTATACTTTTGCTAAAGCAGATTTTGCAGTAGCAGCATCTTTGAATACATCAAATTGTGTATAAGTATCTGGATCATTTGGCATTAAATCTAAATCATCATGACATGAAGAAACAGAGAAAGCCAATGCCGCAGCTAAAATATATGTTGAAATTTTAATCTTTTTCATTGTAGTTTTCTTAGAAATTAACATTTAAACCAAATACATACGTTCTCGGTCTTGGATAAAAACTATTATCAATTCCGCGGTAAATTTCAGGATCTAAACCGCTGTAATTTGTGAATACAGCTACGTTTTGAACCGCTCCATAAAGACGAATATCTAATCCTTTGATCGCTTGTTTTAGGTTGTAACCTAATGTAATGTTATCAATACGGAAGAAAGATGCATCTTCTATAAAGTGGTCACTTAACAAATTAGTTTCTGTGATACTTGTGAAACCTGTGTTGTAGTAGCTTGAAAGCACATTAGATAAATAGTTTTGACCATTTCCTGTCGCTTTTTTGCTGTAGCCTTTAGACGAAGCCATGTTATTGTAAGCATAGTTTCCGATGTTAGCACGAGCAGTTGCACTTAAATCCCAATTTTTGTAACGGAAGAATGTATTGAATCCCATTGTTACTTTTGCGAAAGGGCTTTTGTGAATGTAACGGTCTTTTTCGTTGATGATTCCGTCGTTGTTCAAATCTTCGTAAGCTCCTTCGATTGGTTTTCCGTTTGCATCATAAATTTGCTTGTACACATAGAAACTAAATGGTTCTTCTCCTTCACGTTGAATTTGAATATTGTTACCAGTTCCTCCATCAATACTTCCTGTTAAGTTATCAGTAGGTAAGTTGACAATTTTATTATCATTGAAAGCGATGTTGTATCCAAAAGACCAATCAAAATCTTTAGATTTTACGATATCAGCATTGATGCTAAATTCGATTCCTTTATTTTCCATATCACCGATATTTTTATCGATCATATTTCCAAAGTTTGTAAATGGATCTACATAAACACTCGCAATTAAATCACTTGTTTTTTTCTTGTAAACATCTAATGTACCGTAGATTCTATTTTTGAATAATGAGTAATCAATACCAGCATTTAATGTACTCGAAATTTCCCATTTCAAATCACCATTAAATGGTTGAGGACGATAAGTTTGATAGAATGTAGAACCAAATTGATAATAAGCAGTTGATTCTGATCCTTGATAACGCGTTAAGAATTGGAAGTTTCCTAATCCGTTTACATTACCAACTTTACCATAACCTACACGTAATTTCAAATCATTTACAACAGAGCTTCCTTTCAAGAATTCTTCTTTAGAGATATTCCACGCAATAGCCGCAGAAGGGAAATAACCCCATTGATTGTCATGGCTTAATTTTGATGAAGCATCTGCACGCATAGTCGCTGTTAAGATGTAACGATTATCAAAATTATAGTTTAAACGTCCGAAGTATGATAATAAAGAATATTGATCACGATCTACAAAACGAAATTGATCAGAACCTTGTTGTTCTAATTCGCTATCGTAATTGGTATTGTATGTATTAAAGTATTGATAACTGTAACCTCCAACAACAGTCAATCCGTGTTGTCCAAAATCTTTATTGAATGTTAAATATGCATCAAATAATTTGTTGTAGAACTGTGCGCTAAAAGTTGTTTTAGAACCATCCCAAGTCAAAGAAGAACTTGGCATATTTGCAGTTGTTACATTTCGTCCATTCGCATTAGAAATATCATAACCTACATTAACTGTTGCTGTAACAGACGGTAAGAAATGTAATTTATAATCCATTTTTGCATTTCCTACAAAACGACGAACTTCAGATGTATCTCTGTTTTCATTGATTAATGCAACTGGGTTAGTTGGCGCTAAATTGTGTTTAACAGCTCCGTCCATCCAAGTATGGTAACCTCCAAATACATTTGCTCCAGAATAAACTGGTTGAGTTGGATCATATTCTAAAGCAGCTCCAATTGCACCTCTGTTTGCAAATTGATTCTCGATATAAGAACCACGAGCATTCAATTCAAATTTTAAGTGATCATCTAAGAAAGATGGACTCAAGTTCATAGAAGCTGTTGTACGATTGATGTTATCTCCTTTTAAAATACCATCCTGATCTGTATTAGAAATAGAAAAACGAGAAGGCATTTTACCTCCAATATTCCCTGTTGCACTAAAATTGTGATCAAAACCTACAGAAGTTTTATAAATTTCTTTTTGCCAATCTGTATTTGCATTACCTAAACGAGCAATTTCGTCAGCAGTTCCTACAGATTTTACCAATTCACGGAATTGATCTGCATTCATTACGTCAATATAACCTTCTGGTTGATAAATTGATGTAACTGAATTATAGTTAAAACGGAATTTTTTTCCTTTTCCTTTTTTAGTTGTAACCATTACAACACCATTCGCAGCACGAGAACCATAAATAGCAGTTGCCGAAGCATCTTTCAGAATAGTCATCGTTTCGATGTCGTTAGGATTTAAGAAATCCAATGGATTTCGAGAACCTCCAATATTTACTTCAGATAAAGGAACACCATCTACCACATATAATGGTTGAGAGTTTAATGATAACGAACTATTACCACGAATGATAATGTTTTGACCGTCACCAGGAGCTCCACCAGCAGATGTTACCACAACACCAGCGATTTTTCCAGTCACTAATTCTTGTGCAGAAGTGATTGATCCTTTGTTGAAATCTTCTGAATTTAATTGATTTACAGAACCTGTGACATCTTCTTTTTTTGCTGTACCATACCCAATTACAACAACTTCTTTCAAGTTTTCTGTCGTTTTAGACATACGAAGTTGTAATTGCGTTTGTCCCGCAAAAGTTATTTCTTGATCGTCATAACCAAAAAAACTGATAACAATTATATCACCATCGTTCGCTTCTAATGTAAAATTTCCTTTTTCATCAGAAACTGTCGATTCTCCTGTTGTAATGTTCGAAACATCTGCACCAGCTAAAACCGTGTTATTAGCGCTATCTTGTACTGTTCCTTTTATCGCAGTTTGTGCAGATAAAATAGCAGGGCTTGATAAAACTAATGCTAGAAGAGATTGTTTTAAAATCCTCATATATTTTTCGTTTTGTTTCGTTAATTATTAATTTATATTTTTACTTCTCATTACCAAATGTAAGTCGTTTAATTGATTGATTGTGTATGTAATACACCGACTAACTAAACGAAAACGTTTTCGTGTTAATAAATAATTAAATTAATTGTTAGCGCTTGTTAATTTTTAATAAAAAAGACGGAAATTAGTAGAATAAGATTGATGGTTAAGGTAGAAAGAAGATTATGAAAAAGAATTTGACATTAAAACAGATTGCAAAAGAGTTAGATGTTTCGATATCAACGGTTTCTAAAGCGTTGAAAAATAGCGAAGAGATTAGTGCTGCAACGAAACAAAAGATTCAAGCATTTGCAAAATTATACAACTACAAACCGAATAATATTGCATTAAGTCTAAAGAATCGAAAAACGAAAACAATTGCTGTGATTATTCCCGAAATCGTTCACGATTTTTTCGCGATGGTAATTAGTGGGATCGAAAATTTAGCAAATCAATATGGTTATAATGTATTAATTTGTTTGTCAAATGAATCGTACGAACGCGAAGTTATTAATATGGAGATGCTTGCGGCGGGTAGTATAGATGGATTTGTAATTTCTCTTTCAAAAGAAACTCAAGCCAAAAAAGATTATCATCATATCAAAGAAATCATCAACCAAGGAATGCCAGTTGTGATGTTCGATCGTGTAACACGTGAGGTTTATACCGATAAAGTTATTATTGATGATGTACTTGCGACACAAGAAGCAATTCAATATTTTATAAGTAAAGGACGCAAGAAAATCGGCTTTATTACGACGCCAGATTATATAAGTGTCGGACGCTTAAGAACCGAAGGATATAAAAGAACGTTGGAAGCGAATGGAATTGAAATTGACGAAAACTTGATTTTGCGTGTAGAAGACGAGAGTCAGTTGGACACTATGATTGATGAATTTTTCGAAAAAAATAAATTTGACGCAGTAATGGCAGTAAATGAATTATATGCCGTAAAAGTTTTGAGAGCTGCATTGAAAAAAGGAATTAAAGTGCCAGAAGAGTTACATTTAATTGCTTTTACAGATGGTGTAATTTCCAAGAACTCAATTCCAAGCATTTCTACAGTCAAACAAAATGCATTCAAAATGGGTGAGATTGCTGCGCGTTTATTGATTCAAAAATTAGAGTCAGAAAACGAGCACGAACATTACATTACCGAAGTTGTCGGAACTGAATTATTACACCGAGAAACTACAACGATTTAGTAAGTTTTTTTTGGTTAAATAATTGTTACAGTTGCAATAATCCCAAAAAAAAGTTTTAACATTGTAAACAAATCAAAACATATTTTTACTTCTCAAATTACAAAAATATAGTTTTGATAAGCATAAAACGCTTATCGTAAAATACATAAAAAAATTACGATAATGGGAAAGCGTAGATTAGGATTTCTTGAAATCTGGAATTTAAGTTTCGGATATTTAGGAGTTCAAATGGGTTTCGCCTTGCAAAACGCAAATGCGAGCCGTATTCTAAGTTCATTTGGTGCTGATGTGCACGAATTGTCTTGGTTTTGGATTGTTGCACCGTTAATGGGATTGATTGTTCAGCCTATTATTGGTCATTATTCAGATAATACTTGGTCCAAATTTGGACGAAGAAAACCATACTTTTTAGTAGGAGCTTTATTGGCTTCTTTCGGATTAATCTTAATGCCACAAGCAGGTGCATTTACGGCATTGATGCCTGCATTATGGATGGGCGCTGGATTCTTGATGATAATGGATGCTTCATTCAATATCGCCATGGAACCGATGCGCGCATTTGTAGCTGATATGTTGCCTTCGGATCAACGTACATTAGGATATTCAATTCAAACTGTAATTATTGGTTTAGGGGCTGTTGTAGGTTCGTGGTTACCTTATATTTTGAGCAACTGGTTTGGTGTTTCAAGTGTTGCAGCGGAAGGAGAAGTTCCGTTTCACTTAATTTTATCATTCATTATTGGAGCAATCGCAATTATTGTAACCGTTTTAATCACCATTTTTACAACAAAAGAATATTCGCCAGAAGAATTAGACGCTTTCGAAAAAGCAGAAGGTAGAGAACCAATTGTTGAAGAAAAAGCAAGCTTAACACAGATTTTTACCGATTTTGGAAATATGCCAAAAACGATGAAACAATTAGGCTTGGTGCAATTTTTTACGTGGTTTGCATTATTCGGAATGTGGGTATTCGCTACACCAGCAATCGCTCATCATGTGTACGGTTTGTCTTTGAGTGATACACATTCAGAAACATATCAAAAAGCAGGAGATTGGGTTGGAATTATCTTCGGTGTTTACAACGGAATTTCTGCAATTTTCGCCTTCTTTTTACCTGCAATCGCCTTAAAATTTGGTCGAAAAACAACACACGCTATTTCATTAATTTGTGGAGGATTAGGATTAATTTCAATCTATTTTATTCACGATCCAAAATTATTAATCCTTTCCATGGTCGGAGTAGGAATCGCTTGGGCAAGTATCTTATCGATGCCTTATGCAATTTTAGCGGGAGCAATTCCAGCGAAAAAAATGGGTGTTTACATGGGAATTTTCAATTTCTTCATTTGTATGCCTCAAATCGTCAACGCATTGTTAGGCGGTCCAATTGTAAAATATTTATATCACGATAATCCAATCTACGCCATTGTTACCAGTGGTGTTGCGCTAATTATTGCAGCACTTTTTGTAACGCGCGTAAAAGATGTGGATGAACCAATCAAAGCATAATCATTTTGAAAACTAAAGCATTTATTTTTGATTTAGATGGTGTCATCGTCGACACTGCAAAGTACCATTATTTAGCATGGAAAAAATTAGCGAATAATCTAAACATCGATTTTACGCACGAACACAACGAATTGTTGAAAGGTGTTTCTCGTGTGCGATCATTAGAAATTATTCTTGGATTGGGAAATGTTGAAGCTTCTGATGAGCAGAAAAACGAATGGTTAGTTCAGAAGAACAAAGAATATTTAGAATACATCGATAAGATGGATGATTCTGAAATTTTACCAGGCGTTATGAAAGTTTTAAACTTTCTAAAAGAAAACAATCAACCAATCATTTTGGGATCGGCTTCTAAAAATGCGCGTCCAATTTTGGAGAAAGTTAATATTCTAAATTATTTCGATGATATCGTGGACGGAAACGATGTTTCTAATGCAAAACCAGATCCAGAAGTTTTTATCGTTGGAGCGAAAAAAGCGAATCAAACGAATGAAAATTCAATTGTATTTGAAGATTCTGTTGCAGGAATTGAAGCAGCAAATGTTGCAGGAATGACAAGCATCGGAATTGGAGAATCTTCGGTTTTGAATGAAGCAAAATACAACTTTAATAATTTTACTGAAATCTCAACAGATTTCTTGGTCGAATTAATCAATCAATAATTATACAAACTACATACAACAAACAAAATGAATCAAGATTATATCATCCCGAATGCGTGGTCAATTATCGAAGAAGGGTTTGAAAAAGATCGTGTAAAATCGTCTGAAAGTTTATTTTCTATCGGAAATGGAGCAATGGGACAACGTGCTAATTTCGAAGAATTTTATTCGGGCGATACATTTCAAGGAAGCTATATTGCCGGTGTTTATTATCCTGACAAAACAAAAGTGGGATGGTGGAAAAACGGTTATCCAGAGTATTTTGCAAAAGTATTAAATGCGCCAGTTTGGATTGGAATTGACATCGAAATTAACGGTGAAAAATTTGATTTAAACACTTGTAAAGAAGTTAAAAATTTCCGTCGCGAATTGAACATGAAAGAAGGTTTATTGGATCGTTCATTTATGGCAATTTTACCTTCCGGATTAGAAATTGAGGTTTTTGTTCGACGTTTTCTTTCTGCTGATTTAGATGAATTAGGAGCAATTAAATATGATATTAAACCAATCAATGGTGATGCAAAAATTGTCTTTAAACCTTATGTTGATGCAGCTGTAAAGAATGAAGATGCGAATTGGGAAGAGATTTTCTGGGAACCAATTTCTTCTGAAATTAAAGGTGAGCAAGGTTTCGTTCAAGCGCGTACGTTCAAAACTCATTTTGAAGTGGTAACATTTATGCAGAATAAAATCTTAGTAAATGGAAGTTATCAACAAATCGCGCCAACAAATGCTGTTAATACTGAAACGAAAGTAGAATTTACATACGAAGTTGAGGTAAAAGCGAATGATACAACAACAATTGAGAAATTTGGAGGTTATGTAGTTTCGACAAATCATCCTAAAAATGAATTAATTAACGCTGCCGAAAATGTATTGTCTCAAGCAAATGAACAAGGTTATGAACAATTGTTAATAAACCAAAAAGAAGCTTGGGCAAAGATTTGGGAAATGGCTGATATCACGATAGAAGGTGATACGAAAGCGCAACAAGGTATTCGTTTTAATATTTTTCAATTAAATCAAACGTATTCAGGAAAAGATGCTCGTTTGAATATCGGTCCAAAAGGTTTTACAGGAGAGAAATACGGAGGTTCTACATATTGGGATACAGAAGCATATTGTTTGCCATTTTATATGGTAACAAAAAATCAAGAAGTTGCGCGAAACTTGTTAATGTACCGTTTTAATCAATTGGATAAAGCAATTGAAAATGGAGAAAAATTAGGTTTCAATAAAGGTGCAGCTTTGTATCCGATGGTTACGATGAATGGTGAAGAATGCCACAACGAGTGGGAAATTACATTCGAGGAAATTCACCGTAATGGAGCGATTGCTTTTGCGATTTACAACTATGTTCGTTTTACGGGAGATCAAACCTACATTCCAGAAGCTGGTTTAGAGGTTTTATTAGGAATTGCGCGTTTTTGGAAACAGCGTGTAAACTGGTCAAACGACAAAAAACAATACGTGATGTTAGGTGTTACGGGACCTAACGAATACGAAAATAACGTCAACAACAATTTCCATTCTAATTATTGTGCACAATGGTGTATGAATTATTTGTTGGAACAAGTTGAAAATGTCAAAACAAATTATCCAGAAGATTTTGCACGTATTGCAGCTAAAACAAATATTACTGATGCAGAATTAGCAGAGATGAAAGAAGTTGCGGCGAATATTTATTTTCCTTTCAGCGAAGAATTAGGAATTTATTTACAGCAAGATGGTTTCTTGGATAAAGATTTAACACCTGTTTCTGAATTATCAAAAGAAGAACGTCCAATTAACCAAAAATGGTCGTGGGACAGAATTTTACGTTCGGCTTACATCAAACAAGCAGATGTTTTACAATCGTTCTATTATTTTGAAGATCAATTTTCGAAAGAACAATTAGAAAAACATTTTGATTTCTACGAACCATTAACGGTTCACGAATCATCTTTATCGCCTTGTGTTCACTCTATTCAAGCGGCAACGTTGGGGAGAATGGAACAAGCGTATACATTTTATTTGAGAACTTCTCGTTTGGATTTAGACGATTATAACAAAGAAGTTCACGAAGGATTACACATCACATCTATGGCAGGAACTTGGATGTCGATTGTAGAAGGATTTGGAGGAATGCGTGTGAAAAACGATCAATTGTATTTTGAGCCACGTTTACCAGAACAATGGGAAGGATTTACATTCAAAGTGAATTTCCGTCATCAAATCCTAAAAGTTATCGTAAATAAAGGAGAAACAACTTTTGAATTGGAAGGAACAGAACCGTTAGAGGTTTATGTTTTTGACCAGAAAGTAGTTGTTCAGCCTTCGATTTAATAAAGGGAATCTAATACCTTGAAGGCTTCGGTTTTCAGGGTATTTTTATTTAAAGTAGAAAGTTTTAAGTTATAATTTCACGTCACTTCGAGTGAATTTTTGAAATGAAAATGAAGAAAATTTGTATCGAGAAGTAAGATGTGAATATTCGTCTAATTTCTCGATACAATTCTTATCAGAATCACTCGAAATGACGAATAAAAGAATTATCCTGAATTCATTTCAGGATCGCATGAAGTAGAGAATGAGAAGCTGAAACAAATTCAGCTCGGCAGAGAATTAAAAAGATTCTTTGATAAAATCAGAATGATAATTTCATTAATGTAGTAAAGTAAATGTCATTCCGACGAATGGAGGAATCTAAAAAAAACAAAACACATGAAAAAAATACTATTATTATCATCTTTCCTATCAACATTTGCGTTTGCTCAAATCCAAAAAGTTGAGCCAATGTTTTGGTGGAAAGGAATGAAAAATCCAGAAGTTCAAATTTTGGTTTATGGGAAAGATATTAGTAAATACAATATTGAATTATCGGATAATGTAAAAATTCAAAATTTACAGAAAACTGAAAATCCAAATTATGTTTTTGTAACGATTAATACGAATGAAGTAAACAAATCATCATTCAAAATTAACATCAAAAACAAAAATAAAATTGTTGATTCGTATACATACGAGTTAAAAGATCGTCAACCAAATTCTGCAAATCGTTCATCTTTTACGTCAAAAGATATGGTGTATTTGATTATGCCAGATCGTTTTGCGAATGGTGATGAAAGCAATGATTCGAAGAAAGAGTTAACAGATAAAGCCAATCGTTCTATCCCAGATGGCCGTCATGGTGGGGATTTGCGAGGAATTATTAACAATTTAGATTATTTACAAAATCTTGGCGCAACAGCGGTTTGGTTAACACCTGTTAATGAAGATAATGAAAAACAACATTCCTATCACGGTTATGCACAAACTGATTTGTATAAGATTGATGGACGTTACGGAAGCAATGAAGATTATCGCGAATTATCACAGAAATTAAATCAACGTGGAATGATGTTGATTCAAGATTATGTGACAAATCATTGGGGAATTTCGCATTGGATGATTCAAGATTTGCCTTCGCAAGATTGGATTCACAAATTTCCTGGAGGAAAAGATGGTTTCCGTCGTTCCAATTATCGTACAACAACCCAATTTGATAAAAACGCGGCAGAAGTAGACAAAAAAGAAGCGTTGAATGGTTGGTTTGATTATACAATGCCAGATATGAATCAATCAAATCCGTTGGTGCTAAATTATCTGACGCAAAATGCAATTTGGTGGATAGAATATGCAGAATTAGGCGGAATGCGTGTCGATACATATCCATATAATGACAAAGAAGGAATGGCAAAATGGGTAAAAGCAATTACGACAGAATATCCAAATTTCAATGTAGTTGGAGAGGCTTGGATGTATTCGGCAGCACATATTTCGTATTGGCAAAAAGATTCTAAAATTGCTAAAATCGATAATTATAATTCGTATTTACCTTCGGTAATGGATTTTCCATTGTTTTCAGAATTGCCAAAAGCAATCAAGGAAGAGGAATCGTGGGACAAAGGAATGATTAAATTGTACAATTCATTTACCAATGATTTCTTGTATCCGAATGTCAACAATATGTTTGTGTTTATGGAAAATCATGATACAGAGCGTTGGAATGAAGTGATGAATGGTGATGTGAATGATTATAAACTTGGTTTGTCATTAATCTCTACTGTCCGTGGAATTCCGCAAGTATATTACGGTTCTGAAATCGGAATGCGAGGAGATAAAAGTAAAGGTGATGCAGCAATTCGACAAGATTTTCCTGGAGGTTGGAAGTCAGATAAACAGTCGGCTTTTACAAATGAAGGAAGAACTGCGGAGCAAAAAACGTTTCATGATTTTACAGCAAAACTTTTCAATTGGCGCAAAAATAAAGAAGTTATTCATTCAGGGAAAACAAAACATTACATGCCACAGAGTAATGTTTATGTGTATTTCAGATACAATGATAACGAATCTGTAATGGTTATTTTGAATGCAAATCCAGAAAAACAAACGTTCAAATTAGATCGTTTTGCAGAATCATTAAACGGATTTACTTCTGGAAAAGATATTATTTCGGACAAATTTTTACCAATCAATATAAATGGAGAAATCACAATTGATGGTAAATCTTCGATGATTATTGAACTTGGAAAGTAGTACGTTTAAGTTCTAATTTCACGTCACTTCGAGTGAATTTTCGAAATGTAATGGAGAAAA
>NZ_DLJI01000052.1:0-38777 GCF_002484185.1 Empedobacter sp. UBA7620
ATAAACCATTCCAAGACATAACCCAATTGAGATAATTAATAAGGTTTCATCATCTAAATAATTTTTGATAGAACGTAGAAAAGTTGGAATAATAAAGATTCCTCCAATAAACCATACCGCCAAAAAGAACCCTAATTTAACGAAAGAATTAATCATTTCTGCTCCGTTAAAATGCTGGCTAACCGCCATTGTAGAAAGCATAACCATCAATAAAATGACCACAATATCTTCTACAATTAAAATTCCGAAAACGACATTCGCGAATTTTTTTCGTTTTAAACCTAATTCATCAAACGCTCTAATAATAATGGTTGTAGAAGAACTGGCTAATAAACCGCCGAGGAAAATACTGTCCATTGTAGACCAATTCATAAATCGACCAACAAAATAACCAACGGTTACGATGCAAATAATTTCAACAATTGCAGTGATTGAGGCAGAGCCACCAACATTGAGCAATTTTTTGAAACTAAATTCTAATCCAAGACTAAAAAGCAGAAATATAACACCAATTTTCGCCCAAATCTCCACATTATGTTCTTCTGCAACGGACGGAATATATTCGAAATGTGGCCCAACCAAAAAACCAGCAATAATATAACCTAAAACAAGAGGTTGGTTGATACGTTTGAAAATAAGCGTCGTCACAGCGCCTACACATAGAATTAATCCAAGATCGGTAATGAGTTTTGGCAGGTGTTCTTCCATAAATTGCGTTTAATCTCCACTAATTTATGAATTTTTTAAAAGATAATTAATTGTTCAACTATTGATTAACTTTATATCATTATCAATTTTTTGTAAAAAGAAAAGCGAAGAGATAAAAACTCTTCGCTTTTTTTATTTAGTTTATTTCTCGTTTTATTTGACTTAAAATAGTTGGATCTTTTATTTCATTATCTTTTGCTAATAATAAAACTTTTGAGATGACTTCTGCAGATTTAGGATCATCATCAGCAAAAGGTAAAAATATTCGACCTCTATGTTGCGATTGCACAGGTAAAATAGATAAATACAAACCTGGTACTTGATGCACAACAGCGCTTCCTAAATGTACACTATATTCTGCCATTTCTCCTTTTATGTAAGCATGACTTCCTTTTGTTTCGACATTTTTCAGTTTGAATAATCGAGTCGTTTCATTTAATAAAACTGTTCGCATTTCAATTGTAGAATGACTTGCTTCAGGATCAACACCGCCAACATGAGCTACACTAACAACCAAATCAATGTCACGCATTACTTCCGAGAAAATTCGAGGGTTTATTTCTTCGAAAGGAATATTTTTATGTGTTTTTAATGAGTGAAATTCTATAGTTTCTAAAGTTGGACTTTCAACATCAGCTGGAGAAAACCAATCTGCCAAAGCATATAGCTTAACTTGATAACCTTCTTTGTGAAAAACCTTTTGCAAACCTTCTTCGTAATCAACTTTCCAACCACGAGTTTTTAATAAAGCCAATGTTTGTTTTGGTTGAACTTGATGTCCTGCATAACGACGAGAAATAGATTTCTCCTTCAGTTCATCTGCTGTAGGAATATATAATTCTCTAAAAATTTGTTTAAAAGGTTGCTTTAATTTTTGATCAAAACAATAATGTTGATAATCAATCCAAACAGAATTTTGATGTAAATCATAACAATGAGCAATTCGGAACATTTCTGTAGAATCAATAGATTGTAAATCCCCTTTTGCGTCTTTTAATTGTCCGTTTAGATAAAAACCAATTGTATTTTTGCTTGAAATAAAAACTAATTTCTCTAAATGTTTTGAAATGATTGGATGCGAAAATAAATTTTCAATTTCTGAAAATAAAAATTCATCTCCACGAATCATCGCTTCTTCTAATCCTTTTCTCGAACGAGTAAATTGTTCTCGCAATGTTTTACGATAATTAGTAAGTTCTACAACTGCTTTGTTTTTTTTCAATTTTGGAGGAATCGATTTTAATTGTTTATCACCTTTAAAAGTTACCAAATCTGCTTTTCCGTCTTCATCAATAATCAAACCTATTGTTGTACCATCAATTTCGACTTGTGTATCTTTTGATAAAATTTGCTGAACCTGTTGAGATTCCATTGCCCAAGTTAAACGAATAGGATCTGGATAACCTGCATTTCTTGCCAAGTTTTCTAAAGCAACTCGCAAAGCTAAAGCTTCGCTTGTTTGTTTCATCGATCCGAATTCTCTACTTTCTTTTTTGAATTGTTGTAAATATTCATAGCGCGATAAAACATCTTTTTCTGCATTTGTTTTGCTCAATGGAACCAAACCGTAAACACGCAAATAATCTTGATCTCGTTTATCTTTTACTTTGGCTGTAACTTCTCTAATTTTTAAATCTCCTGTCAAAGTATCTGCATAAAGTCTTGCTCTACGATGTCCATTTCCGTCAGTAATATATTTCGCAGCTTCGTACAAAATTTCCCAACGCGATTTTCCTAATTCTTTATATGCTTTTGTAAACCAATCTTTGTCAACCGCTCCATCTTTGAAATCTTGAATATCAATTGAGGAATATTTTGCAACTTCACTTTCTAATTCAGCATTTTCAGCTTGATAGCCAGATGTTTTTGTATGTGCATGCATCCACCAAATCGCGGCGTCTAAACCTTTCCAGTCTAAATAATTACTAACTAATTTTTGCCATTGAGGAGCATAAACAGAAGCTTCTATTAAACGACTTTCTGAAATTTTAGCTTTCTTTACTAATTGATTGAATTCTTCTTGCGTATCAGTTTCTAGTGGTAAACATCGTTTGATTAAGAAACTAAATAATTTCTGTTTTGTAACATCTGTATAACGCCAAGAATAAATGTATCCTTTGAAAAGTTTAGCTTTTCCGAGTTTATCTAAAATTTCAACAAAACGATTTATTCCATAAATATGCTCAAAACTTTGAACAAATTGAGTGACATTTGTATTAGAATCTCCACGTTTTAGTTCGACATCTAAAAATTTTTCTCGAATATTTTCAATCATTTCAGTTAAGAAAGGAAAATCTTCTTGCATGGTTTTACTTCCTTGGTAGCGATAATTTTTTCGATCACTTGTGATTTCATTGATACGATCAGGATCTAGAATTCCTTCGTACATTTCATCTTTTGTGATGAATTTATTTTGGTAAGCCAAACAATAAATATAAAGTGGCGGTTTATTAAATTTTATATTTTCTTCTAAACCATTGTATTGACGCCATCTGTAGATATTCCATACTTTTTGGACATCATCTTTTTCTAGATTGATAAGGTTTATTTTGTTCAGAAAAATATCAAAAAAGCGTTCGTTTTGCCAACCGTTTCCAAATTCTTCGTTGTAATAATAATTGTTTTTATCTCTTTTACTTTGATAATTAATAACGTCTTTTGGTAAGGCAGAAAACAATTGAATTGTCCCATCAATCACGAAATTATTAGCATCTTCAAACGGGAATTTTTCTTGAAGAATAAACAAAATCGATTTTAAAGGATTGTTCCAATAATAATCAGTTTTTAAAGGGTTTGGAATTTTTCCTTTGTTATAGAACACATAATTTTCTAAAATAGTTCGCCAAACTTTTCGGTCGCATTCTTCTTCCATCGTCAATAAATAAAGATCGATAGGTGTTAACTTGCTATCTAAATACCATTTTTCCCAAGTTTCGTGTAACGGATAATTTGCAAATTTTTCGTCAGCAGTTAAGTTTTGAGTATTTCGTTTCAAAGGATTAAAACTATTTCCCAACAAATCTGTAATTACGCTATTGTTCCAATCTTCATACTCATATTCGTAATCTTTATTTTGAAGATAAAGATCTTTTAATTGTTCTAAATTCTTAACAATTTCGTTTTCAGATTTTAAAAAACCGTATTTATTCTTCTTTGTATGTTTCAAATAAACCGAATCTTTATCCAATTTCGGTAATTCGAACGGCGTAATATTAGTTGGATTGTAAATTCCAAAACCATTTTCTATAGATAAAATATCATTAGAACTTTTTGGATCTAATTGTTTTAAAAGAATAGTTTCTTTTTCAGTGATTTTTTTGCGCTCGTTAAAAGAACTGACAGTTTGTTTTACAAAATCAGTAGCACGTTTCTCTTTGTTTAATTGTAACAAAATGTCTAATCCCGCCAAACGCTGTTCAGCATCACCTTTTTCAATTAAATTTTGCGTAAAAGTTGAAATGATTTCATCATTTTGAAGAAGAATTAATTGAATTAAATGTTTGCGAAGATTGGCACCTTTTCGTTTAAATAAATCTTGAATCGATTCAATTTCTTGTTGATTTAATTCTGTATGTTTCAACGTATTCAATGAAGAAGCAACAACACTTTCACCTCGATCTTTAATCGTTTTTAAGGCAAATTCACGCTGAAAATCAGAAACCTTTTTTGTTGATTTTTTCTGATCCATATAATAATATGAATAACTGTAAAAATCTTTTAAAACCAAACGCGTTAAAGATTCGCGTAACGAAAGACTTAATTGATCAAATTTAGCTAAAATTCGTTCAAGTTTTGTTTGGTCTTCTCCAATTAAATTAATCGCAACTGAATATAAATCGTCTTTAGAGAATTTTGTATTTAACCAAGAAAATACTTTTCCTTCGAATGTTTTTTCCTTTTCTTGAATTGTTTCTGCAAGATGTAAAACTTTATCAAAAAGACCGATTAAAGTGTCATCGTTAGGAAATTTGAATGATGAAGTTACAGAAATCATTCGTGGTAAAAAGAAAGAGAAAACTTGTAAATTAACTTCGTCTAAAGCTTTATTATAAAGCCTTATTTCTTTTTCGTAAATAGAAGTTTCGCTTGCAAATTTTAAAGCCAGACATTTCTTTTCAATTGTTCCTTTCTCAAGTAATTTATCTAGATAGTTTAATGAAATATCAATATCTGTTACACCTTGCGACCAAAGCGCCATATAAACTTCGTTGTTATTTTTACTTTCTATTCCTTTTTCTATGGTTTCAGGATGAGTCCAAAATAGATCAGCAAAAGCTAAGATATTACGAATTGTGGTTTCTTTTTCTGCTTCCCAACCTAAGCCTGTCCACGTATCTACAGCGCGAACAACAGAAGAAAAGCGAGCTAATTTTTCATTAATAATAACTTTTATCAACGATTGTAATGCGCCTATACTTGTTTCGTCTAACGTTTCGAGAATTGTTTGTCGCAAACCTTCTTGTCGTTGTGCAGAAAGCAAAAGTTTTTCAACCAATTCCCACGCTTCAGGTTTATGAGAATTTAATAATGCTTTGATAATATTTCGCGAAACTTTTCCTATAGGATCTTTTCCATAAATAATATCTTCCATTAATTGATAAATCTGTTGATTTCCTTGGTCAATCATTTCAGACCAAATCAATGTGTAACTATCATTAATACCGATGTCAGAAGAATGTCTAATTTGCTCAACAATTGGTAAATCATAGTATTTATAGCCTTCGGAAGTGTATTGAGAAGGTTTTGTCAATAAATTTCGTAGAAAATTGATCTGCTTGACAAGAATGTAATCTTTTTGATTCGGCGCTCGAAAAGATCGTCTGTAATATCCCGATTGGTAAATATGTTGAGACATTTTATTCCAACTATTTTTTACATAAGGAGCCAATTCTTCACCATAAAAAAGTTCTAATAATTTATAGTATTTTTTATCTTCCCAGATATTGTCAGAAATTAATTCTTTTAATTTGAAAAATTGTTTGGTTCCGTAATCAATTTCTGAGTAATAATCCGTGTTACCTTTTAGAATTAATAATCCTAATTCGGCAACTTCTTTTTTGATTGATTTGGGTAAAAGAGAAAGTTCTGCAGATTTTTTTAATTTTTTTTCAAGCTCTTGCGTTTTGTTTTTTGTCTCAAATGGAGTCAAAATTTCAATAAGTGTAGGCATATGTTTTGAGTTTTGTTCGTTCTACCAGTAACTTCCAGCAAGGAAAGTAAGTCGTATAAATGTAAAAGATTGATTTGATGTTAATGAAACTTCTTCAGCTAAATCTTCGATTTGTTCTTCTCCTAAGAAAATCGCAAACATTCCGTCTTCAAAAGCTTGTCTTGCGGTTTCTTGTGCTTTGGATAAATCAGCTTTGTTTTCGTTATAAATACTAGAAAAACCTACTTTACCTGATTCAATTAAAAGTGGTAAATAGTTTTCTTTAGGAAGTTTTTCTGTATCAATATCTTCTTTTTCTATCGGTTTTTGATTGTATTCTTCAACTTGTTGTTGAACTATAAAATCAAGAAGTTCATACACAGAAATTGTATCTTTTGCTGTATTAAGTTGTATAGGTAATTCGGCAAGAATTGGATGTTTTTTGCCCAATTGTTTCACATTGACGTGAATAGTTTTCATATAAGTTTGTGTTAGTATGAGTTTTCTAAAATTAATAAAAATAAACTTTTAGAAAAATTAAACTTTTGCTAAAATTAGTTAATATTTAACACAAAAAAACTCACTAATTCTGATGAATTAATGAGTTTGTATTTATTATCGAAACGATATTTTACAAAGTGATTTTTGCTAAATAAGAATCTCCTTCGGTTTTTATTTTTGTACATTTTAGTTGATGATATTCGCACGCATTTTTTAGTGTATCAAAATCCAAATACAACCATTGAATAGGTTCTTCTTGTTCGCCTTTATAATGAACCGTAAAATCTAATTCGCCATAATAATTTCCATTACTTGGAATCCATTTTCCACCATCTTCGTCTTCATCAAACATATAAATAATGTCAGTTCCATCAATCAAAACTTGACCATTTTCGGTTAATAAATTTTTGATTTTATCCAAGAAAACATTAATTAAAACTAAATTCTGAAAAATCCCAGTTCCGTTCATCAAAAATAGAATCGTATCAAATTTCTCAGCTTCATTGATTTCAAGGAAATTCTGAACTTTTGCATTGTTGATTCCTCTCAATAAACAAGCTTCAATCGCTTTCGGAGAAATATCAATTGCTAAAACATCCAACCCTTTTTCTTGCAAATAAAGTGAATGAGAACCCGCTCCACAACCAACATCTAAGATTTTTCCTTTTGATAAATCCAATGCTTTTTGCTCCAAAATTGGCATGTCATCATAATCTCTAAAAAGATAATCAATTGGCATCACATCCAACTCAGAAATTGATGTTTCGGTATAGAGATCTTCGGGCGAATGATTGGTTTGATAATCTAAAATTGCCTGTCCGAAAAGGTCTTTCATGTTATTTTTATTTTTATGTTCTGATTAATACAGAAACTTTTATTTATTATTTTTTGCTAAAATTGCCTCAATAATTTGCTGTGCATGTACGCGCGAATTTTCAATAAACCAAATATTTGTCAACATACCACCACAAACAACGCCTGCCAAATATAAACCATCCACATTTGTTTCCATTGTTTCGGGATTATAAGTTGGCGTTTTCAATTCATCATCACTGAAAGTTATTCCACAGTTCTCCAAAAAATTGAAATTTGGATGATAACCAGTTAAAGCTAAAACGGTATCATTTTCAATTGAAATATCACCTTCTGGTGTTTTGATATGAACTTGATTTTCGTCAATAGAAGTAATATTCGAGTTGAAATAAGCTTTGATACTTCCTTCTGCAATTCGATTTTCGATATCAGGACGAACCCAATATTTTAGTCGATGCGTAAAACCTTCGCCACGAATCACCATTGTTACATTGGCACCTTTTCGATAACATTCTAAAGCTGCATCAACAGAAGAATTATTCGCTCCAACAACCACTACGTTCTGAAAAGAATAAGGGTGAGCTTCCTTGTAATAATGATGAACTTTTGGCAAATTTTCACCTTCAATATTCATTAAGTTTGGAATGTCATAAAAACCAGTTGCAAGGACTATATTGTTAGTTGAATAGTTATTTTTTGATGTTTTAACTTCGAAATGATTTGTTTCAACTTTATTAATCGTTTCAACTTCTTCGTATAGATTTAGATTGAATTTGAAATATTTATGAATGTTTCGATAATATTCTAACGCCTCTTGTCGACCAGGTTTTGGCGCAATACAATTGAACGGAATTTCTCCAATTTCTAATCGTTCGGCAGTCGAAAAAAATGTCATATACAAAGGATAGTTGTACAAACTATTTGTTAAAGCACCTTTTTCAATAATTAAATAAGAAAGATTGTTTCTTTTCGCTTCTATTGCACAAGCCAAACCAATTGGCCCAGCACCTACAATTATCAAATCATATTGTTCTTTCATCAAGCAAATTTACGGATAATCAGTTCGGTAATCTTTATGATTTTCTTCAATTTTTTTAAAAATAATGTTTAACTATTTGGATTAACGAAATATATTAATAATTTTGTTTGACAATTTTGTCAAAATAAAAAAGCCGCACAGATATGAAAGACGATACAGAAGAATTGATCAAAGAAACAGCGAAAAGAATGTTTTTTGGTGAAGGTAGATTTCATGCAACAACGCAAGAAATAGCTGATGAAGCGAAAGTGAATAGAACGATGATTAATTATTATTTCAGATCGCGAAACAATTTAATTAGTATTATTTACGAAGAAGCTACGCGAGTAAGTAATGAAAAATCGCGTGCTATTTTTGATAGAAATCGTGATATCAAAGAAATGATTGGCGAATTTATAGAGGATTCTATTGCAACATCAATCAAGTATCCATATTTGGAAACTTACATCGTTACCGAAATGAATAAAAATAATACAATGTGTTCTAAGTTAATGAAAGATGATTTAGATGTAGTTGTAAATGTTTTTTACGAAAGATTAGAGGAAGAAATGGAAAAAGGAACGATTAAAAAGATGGAGCCACTTCAGTTTTTGTTAAACATGATTTCATTGGTTAATTATCCATTTACAATTCGTCCGCTACTTCAATTGGATTTGAAATTGAGCGACGAAGATTTCAAACGTATTCTTTCTGATCGAAAAGAAATTATTCTCAATACACTTTTTAATAATTAATATATCAATGAAAAGGTTAAAACAATTACTTTCTATAGCGATTGTAGCGTTGATGAGTTCTGCTAATGCCCAAGAAATTATTGCACTTAAAGATGCAGTAAATTTTGCATTAGAAAATAAAGCTGATGCTAAACGTGCGAATTTGGCTATCAAAAAAGCAGAATATAAAATTGATGAAGCTAGAGCAGGAGCTTTGCCACAGGTTAGTGCAAATGCAGGATTACAGTATAATCCAATTGTGCAAGAAACTGCACTGACAATGGGAGGGCAAACAACTATCATTAAAATGGGACAACCATGGAATTCGAGTTTGGGAGTTACGGTTAATCAAAATATTTTTGATCAGCGTGTTTTTACAGGACTTAAAGCAGCAAAATCTACACGTGAATTTTACCAAATTAATGCGGATTTAACAGATGAACAAATTATAGAGCGAGTAGCGAATGCGTATTATCAAGTTTTTATTCAAGAAGAGAAATTAAAAACAATTGATAAAAGTTACGAAAACACGAATAAAGTTCGCAATGTTATCAAAAGTTTAGTGGATAATGGATTGGCAAAGCCTATTGATTTAGACCGAATAGTTGTACAATTAAATAACATATCTTCATCTCGCCAACAATTGGTAAATGCAGTAGAAATTAACAAGAATGCATTGAAATTTTATATGGGTTATCCAATAGAACAGCCAATTACGTTGACAGAAGAAACAATCACACCGAATTTAGTTTTGTTAGAAGATCAAATTAATGTAGAAAATAGAACAGAATTTAAAGTATTGTCAAAACAAAAAGAATTGTTAGGTTTTGCAAAAGAAGCTGAACGTGCAAATCTTTATCCAACTGTTGGTTTGGCTGGTAATTATGGATTGCAAGGTTTTGGTGAAAAATTTATTACTTCAAAAACTTATACATGGTCAGATTTAGCTTCGATTGGCTTGAGTGTAAAAGTTCCGATTTTTTCTGGAGGAGCTACAAAAGCAAAAATAAATCAAGCTGAAATTGATTTGTTGGATATCGAAGAACAAATGAATGACACAAAACTTGGTTTGAGTTTGGAATATCAAAATGCAAAAGCGCAAATAGAAAATGCGTTAAAAAGTGTCGATATTCAAGAAGAAAATGTATCGTTGGCAGAAAAAGTACTTGCAAATACACAAAATAATTACCAACAAGGTTTAGCTAATTTGACAGAAATTTTAGACGCTGAAAATGCGTTGACAGATGCTAGAAATAATTACTCAAATGCTTTGTTAGAATATAAAATTGCCGAAATCGCATTAATCAAAGCAAAAGGAGATTTAAAAATATTAATTCAATAATAGAACCGATTTATGAAATCAGTAAAAACTTTACTTTATATATTAATTGCTGCTGGCTTGATTGGTGGAGCAGTTTACATCATCAAAAATAACAAAGCGAAGCAAGAAGAGGAAGTTGCGATTGTAAATGCTAGTAACGATGAGGTTGTGGTAAATACAATTAAAGCAAAATACGAAAGCTTAAATACAGATTATACGTCAAACGGAACGTTTGCGCCATTTCAGGAAATGAGTTTTCCTTCAGAAATTTCAGGAAGAATTGTTCGTGTATTGGTAGATGAAGGTAGTTATGTTTCTGTTGGACAAACATTGGCGACGATTAAAAAAGATGCAATTGAGGTTGATGTAACTCAAGCACAAAATAATCTTCAAAATGCGATTATAGATAATCAACGTTACGAAAATGCGTACAAAACTGGAGGAGTAACAAAGCAACAATTAGATAATTCGCGTTTGCAATTAAAAAATGCAAGAGCAGCGGTTTCTGCACAAAATTTACGTGTTCGTGATACCAATGTAAAAGCAACTATTTCTGGTGTGATTAACAAGCGTTACATAGAGCCAGGATCTGTAGTAGCACCAGGTTCTCAAATGTTTGATATTGTAAATGTATCAAAATTAAAATTACAAGTTACAGTAACAGAAGCTGAGGTTGTCAATCTTAAAGTTGGTCAAACCATCAAAGTGTTGGCGAGTGTTTTTCCAGATCAAGAATTTGCAGGAAAAATTTCTTTTATCGCACCTAAAGCAGATGCTTCATTAAATTTTCCTGTGGAAATTCAAGTTTCAAATAATTCTGGTTTAAAAGCTGGTATGTATGGAACGGCAGTTTTCTCTACAAAAGATGATGTTAATGCAGGGAAAAATGTATTAGTTGTTCCTGCGAATGCGTTTGTGAACGGAATTAGTTCTGGACAAGTTTTCGTGGTTGAAAATAATACAGCAAAATTAACGAAAGTTGTGATTGGGAAAACGGTTGGAACTGAAGTTGAAATTATCAGCGGATTAAAAGATGGAGCTGAAATCGTAACAAGTGGTCAGATTAATCTGAAAGATGGAACGAAAGTGAAAGTTGTAAAATAAGAGTAGTTTTTCCATGAAAATAGCAGAAATATCAATTAAACGACCTACAATGATTATCGTGTTATTCACGATTTTGACTTTGGGAGGATTGTTTAGTTATACGCAAATGGGATACGAATTAATCCCAAAATTTGAAACGAATGTCGTTACGATTTCAACAGTTTATCCTGGAGCTTCTCCAAACGAAGTTGAAAATTCTGTAACCAAAAAGATAGAGGATGCGGTTGCAGCCTTAGAAAATGTAAAGAAAGTAGAATCGAAATCATACGAAAGTTTATCGGTTGTAATGGTGACGTTGAATTCTGATGCAAATGCAGATTTAGCGTTGAATGATGCGCAACGTAAGATTAATGCCATTGAGAAAGATTTACCTGATGATGTAGATCCGCCTTCTTTGACGAAATTCTCGTTAAGTGATTTACCAATTATTACAGCTGGTGTAACGTCTGATAAGTTGACAGAAAAAGATTTGTATGATTTGTTAGATAAAAAAATAGAACCAGTTTTATCGCGTGTGACAGGTGTTGCGCAAGTAAATTTGATTGGAGGACAAGAACGTGAAATTCAGGTAAGTTTAGATCCTGTGAAATTGAAAGGTTATGGATTATCTGTGCCTCAAGTTCAGCAAGCAATCTTAACTTCGAATTTAGATTTCCCAACAGGAAGTGTAAAAACACGTGAAAACTCTACAATTATTCGTCTTTCTGGAAAATATAAATCAGTTGATGAATTAAATAATTTGGTAATTTCTTCGAATAATGGAATTCAAGTTCGTTTATCGGAAGTTGCTTTTGTGCAAGATTCTCAAAAAGAAGTAGAAAAAATTGCACGTGTTAATCAGAGTTCAGCGATTATTGTTCAGGTTGTAAAACAATCAGATGCAAATGCGGTTGCAGTTTCTGAATTGATGAAAGAAACCATCAAAAAAGTTGAAACAGATTATAAGAAAGAAGGACTTAAAATTCAGATTGTAAATGATACGTCTGATTTTACATTGGCTGCGGCAGATCACGTTATTTTCGATTTAGTTTTAGCAGTTGTTTTAGTTGCAATTGTAATGCTTTTATTTTTACATAGTATTCGTAATGCTTTTATTGTAATGGTTTCTATTCCAGCATCGTTAATTGCGACTTTTATCGGAATGTACTTAATGGGGTATACCTTAAACTTGATGTCGTTACTTGGTTTATCGCTTGTTGTAGGGATTTTAGTGGATGATGCTATCGTTGTTTTAGAGAATATTTACCGTCACATGGAGATGGGAAAATCGAAAATTAGAGCATCATACGATGGGGCAAAAGAAATTGGATTTACAGTAACAGCTATTACGTTGGTAATTGTCGTGGTATTCTTACCAATTGCAATGAGTACAGGTTTGGTGGCGAATATTATTGCACAGTTTTGTGTGACAGTCGTTATCGCAACCTTACTATCCTTATTGTCGTCATTTACAATTGTTCCTTGGTTGTCTTCTCGTTTCGGGAAATTAGAACATATCACAGGGAAAAATATTTTTGAGAAATTTATTCTTTGGTTCGAAAAACAATTAATGAAATTTACCCACTTCATTTCTGATATGTTAGAATGGTGTTTAAAATCTACCGTTCGTAGAATTGGAGTTTTTATTGGGGTATTTATCGTTTTATTTGCAGTTATTGGAGTTTTAATGGGAGGAAAATATATTGGTGGTGAATTCTTCCCTAAAACAGATAAAGGTGAATTCTTAGTTCAAATAGAGTTACCAAAAGATGCAACAATAGAGGAATCAAATTTTATGACGCAAAAAGCAGAAAAATTTTTACGTGGTAAAAAAGAAGTTGTTGATATGATTACAACTGTTGGTCAAAGTTCTGAAGGATTTGGAGCAGCACAAGCAACAGCTTATAAAGCAGAAATAGACGTTATTTTAAATGATAAATCAGAGCGTGAAGACAATTCATTTATTTATGCGGCAAAAGTAAAACGCGATTTAGAAAAAGAATTAGTTGGTGCTAAGGTTAAAACTGTTCCAGTTGGTTTAATTGGAGCGGAACAAGCGCCAATAGCGTTGGTTGTGACAGGTCCAAATTTAGAAAGCGCCATGAAATTTGCTGAATTAGCAAAACACGAATTAGAGCAAATTAAGGGTTCTTCGGAAGTGAAATTAACGACAGAAGCCGGAAATCCTGAAATTAATGTGCAAGTTGACCGTGATAAAATGTCAGCCTTAGGATTGAATTTACAAACAGTTGGTTTGACGATGCAAACTGCTTTCTCTGGAAATACAGATGGTAAATTTAGAGCGGGTGAATACGAATATGATATTAATATTCAGTACAATGATTTTAATCGTTCGAATATCGATGATGTTCGTAGTTTGATATTTGTGAATGATAAAGGACAACAAATTCGATTAGATCAATTTGCAACGGTTACGCAAAGTTCAGGTCCAAGTTTCTTAGAACGTCGCGATAAAACACCTTCTGTAACGGTTCAGGCGCAATCGGTTGGTCGTACAACGGGTGATATTGTAACTGATTTTAAGAATAGTTTGACAAAAATTGATGCTAAAAAACCAACTGGTGTTTCATATGTTTGGGGTGGAGATGAAGAAAATCAATCCGAAGGTTTTGGTACTTTAGGTTATGCATTATTGGCCGCAATTATCTTGGTTTACTTGGTAATGGTTGCTTTGTACGACTCGTTTATTTATCCTTTCGTGGTATTATTTTCGATTCCATTATCATTAATCGGAGTTTTCGTGATTTTAGCATTAACAAATAATTCATTGAATATTTTTACGATTCTCGGAATGATTATGTTGATTGGTTTGGTGTGTAAAAATGCCATTTTATTGGTCGATTTTACCAATCACCGAAAAGAAGCTGGTGAAACGACACACAATGCTTTAGTGCAAGCTAATCATGCGCGTCTTCGTCCAATTTTGATGACAACAATTGCGATGGTTTTCGGGATGATTCCAATTGCCTTAGCAAAAGGAGCAGGAGCGGAGATGAACAACGGTTTGGCGTGGGTAATTATTGGTGGTTTAGTGTCATCATTATTCCTAACCTTAATTATTGTTCCTGTGGTTTATTCATTGTTCGATAGTGCAATTCGTCGTTTCTCAAAAGGAGAAAAAGTAGATTATGAAGCAGAGATGGTTGCAGATTATGAAGCAAGACAAATAAAAGAAGAATGGGAAGAGTAATCTTTCAGTTTTATTATTTTAATTGAGATATAAAAAAATCCTTGTCAAAGTTCTGAACCTTGACAAGGTTTTTTATTTGGTTGAAATTGTTATTTTACTAATGCGATGTTATTAAAAGTATTAAATCGTATGTCACCTTTTGCACTCAAAAACATAATTATCAATAAGTTATAAAATGATAAAGAACAAAATAATGCAGGATAAAGCAATGAAAAGTTAGGTTTGTTGTACCAAATGTTGTATCTTTGTATCAGGTTGCACCGCTTTGAAATAGCTGATTTATAAAGGGTTTCATTGGTTTGCACTCGATTGTTTCTTTTAGTACAACAAATATAATACTTTTTCTTATGGCTTCGATAAAATTAGTACTTCGGACAAATCAGGAAGATAAAACAGGTCATAGCCCTTTGTATATAAGGGTTATAAAGGACAGGAAAGCCAAATTTGTAGCTACAGGCGTAAAGCTGAAACGCAACGAATGGGACGATGACAAGCAAAAGGTAAAGAAGAACCACGCCAATAGTGCCAGAATGAACGCCTTTCTTTCTCAAAAGATAGCAGATGCAGAGGGAACTATTGCAGACCACGAACGCAAACGCAAATCCGTATCAGCCCGAAAACTCAAAGAAGCCATAAAAGGTAAGGATATGGCAAACTTTTTTGAATATGCCTACAACCGTTGCGAGCGTATCAAGGGAACGGTATCGGTTGCTACTTACAAAAACTACAAACAGTACGTTGCTAAGTTTGAAAAATTCATCGGACACAGAGATGTGTATTTTGATGATATAACCGTTACGATGCTGAAAGATTATATCAATTATATGTCCAATACCTTGAAGAATGGAGCGACCACCATACACTATTCATTATTGATTTTATCCGTAATGTTTCGTGATGCACAAAGGGAAGATGTGATAGAAGAAAACATTTACCCATTCTCAAAAGTGAGGGTAAAAAAATCCGAGAGCAAACGCTTGTTCCTGAATAAAGAACAGATAGAGAAATTACGCACTTTAAAAATTGAATATACAGGCAAAGATGAAGTATTTCGGGATATGTTCATTTTTTCGGTGTATGCAGGTGGTTTGCGTTTCAGTGATGTCGTTAGTCTGAAATGGAAAGACTATAATGAGAAAGAACAACGCATTACCAAGACTATTCGCAAAACAGGGAGAACTCACAATTTTAAAATCGGTCAGATTGCAATAGATATCCTGAACCAATACAAAACAGCCATATCGCAACCAAGTGATTTTGTTTTTCCGATATTGGAAGATGTAGAGAGGTTTGATGCCGATACCGAGTACCAGGCACATATCATCAATGCAAAAAATATTCTATGCGGTCAGAAATTGCGTAGGTTGGGTAAAGATATGGAATTGCCGTTTACGCTTTCTTTTCATTTAAGTCGTCATACATTCGCTACTAATGCGTTAAACAATGGTATGCGTATAGAATATGTTTCAAAGCTGTTAGACCATTCAGACATCGGTATTACGCAGATTTACGCCAAAGTAATCAGTGAGGAATTGGATAATGCAGTAGATAAGTATATCAACTAATGTTCCTTATTTTTTACTATTTTTAATCAAATGATTAAAATGTTTGGTTAAATCAAAATTTGTTTTTTACATTTGTACCCGAAAAGCATATTGGAGCAAAATGGCGAAAAGTAAAGAACCAAAAAACATAGACACTACAACCGAAGATAAATTAATAGAGGCGGCTCGTAAAGTCTTTACCCAGAAAGGGTATGCAGCTACGCGTACCCGCGATATTGCCGAAGAAGCCGGAATAAATCTGGCATTGCTCAATTATTATTTCAGAAGTAAAGAAAAGTTGTTTCAACTGGTAATGGCAGAGAAACTGCAACAGCTATTTAGTGTGGTGCTTGCGATTGTCAATAATGACGAACTTACATTGGGACAGAAGTTGGAAAGACTTGCCGAGAATTATATTAATCTGTTAATAAATAATCCTGATTTGCCCTTGTTTGTCATAAGTGAGATTAAAGCTAATCCGGAAGGATTTAAAGATAGATTACAAGTACAGCATATCCTGAAAAACTCTTCCCTTGTCCGTCAAATACGGGAGAAAAGACCTGATGTAGAGCCTGTACATTTTATTGTTTCACTTTTAGGTATGACAATTTTCCCTTTTGTGGCTAAGCCTATTTTATTTTCAGACGACAAAAATTTTAATATCCTGATGGAAGAAAGAAAAAACTTGGTTGCAAAATGGGCTAAAGTCATTCTGGAAACGTAGTATATTTTTTTGTCCCAAAATTAATCAAATGATTAAAACAAAATAATTAAAATTATGATTAGAAAAACGATATGCAAGCAAATAATATTAGCTATCAGCTGTTGGCTAATAGCTAATAGCCCTGCCATTGCTCAAAATGCAAAGTCACTCACTTTGGAAGACTGTTATCAGCTTGCAGAAAGCAATTATCCCTTGGTCAAGCAATACGCTCTTATTGATAAAACAAAGGAGTACTCTATCCTCAATGCTTCAAAAGGGAGTTTGCCGCAATTTCAGATTGCGGGGCAAGCCACCTACCAATCCGATGTTACGCAAATCCCGATTTCATTGCCCAATATTGATATTCCTACGATGAACAAAGACCAGTACAAGCTGTATGGCGAAGTTTCGCAACCCATTACAGACCTGTTTACAGTCAAACATCAAAAGGAACTTATCAATGCAAATATGGTTGTGGAACAACAAAAAATCGAGGTGGAACTCTACAAACTGAAAGAACGTATCAATCAGTTGTATTTCGGCATTCTTCTGATTGATGCACAGTTGACCCAAACCGAAATCTTAAAAAAAGACATCCATTCGGGAATAAACAAAAATAAAGTAGCCATAGAAAACGGAATTGCTCTAAAAAGCAGTGCCGATGTTCTAAAAGCGGAATTGCTGAAAGCCGACCAACGTACTATTGAACTGAAAGCGACACGAAAAGGCTATACGGATATGCTTTCACTTTTCATCAACCAAACCATTGATGAAAACACGCTGTTAGAAAAGCCCCACACTGCTTTGTTGGCTACAGAAATCAATCGTCCTGAATTAAAATTGTTTGACGTACAAAAGAAAACTTTTGATGTTCAGAACAAACTCATCAACGACAGAACTCTGCCACGCTTCAGCCTTTTTTTACAAGGTGGTTACGGCAGACCGGGACTGAATATGCTGAACAATGATTTTGATTTGTATTATATAGGCGGTGTACGCCTGACTTGGAACATAACCAGTTTTTATACCCGGAAACAAGACAAACAATTGTTGTTGCTCAATCAGAATGCTTTGGATGTACAAAAAGAAACGTTCCTGTTCAATACCAGTCTTACACTCAAACAGCAGAACAATGAAATTGTAAAACTGGAGGAACTCATACAGACCGACAGCGATATTATCCGGTTGAGGGAAAATGTAAAACTGTCTGCACAGAACCAATTGGAATACGGTACGGCAACCACTAACGATTATCTCACTTACATCAATGCGGAAGACCAGGCAAAGCAAAATCTGATTTTACACGAAATACAGCTTTTAATGGCTCAGTATAATTTCAAAACAACTTCGGGGAATTAATATAAAAACAGAAACAATGAAACATATTCTAACATCAATCATCATAGCAGGCGGTTTATTGACAACGGTTTCCTGTAATAATAATCAAGATACATTTGATGCTTCCGGTTCGTTTGAAGCCGAAGAAACCATCATATCAGCCGAAGCACAGGGTACATTGAAAACTTTTGATATTCAGGAAGGACAAGTCTTACAAGCCGGACAAAACATCGGCTATATCGACAGTATTCAGTTGTATCTGAAGAAAAAGCAACTGGAAACACAGGTTACAGCTTTGTTGGGTAAAAAACCGAATATTCCGGTACAGCTGTCCGCTTTGCAGGAACAATTACGAACTACGGAAAAAGAAAAAATACGTATAACCAATCTACTGAAAGGCGATGCAGCAACACCAAAACAACTGGACGACATCAATGCACAGATAGATGTATTGAAAAGACAAATCGAAGCACAAAAATCTTCCTTGAGCATTTCGAGTGATGGAATTAGTAAAGACGTTGTTCCGTTGCAGGTTCAGATAGAACAATTGGAAGACCAATTGAGCAAATGCAAACTCATCAATCCCATCAACGGAACGGTGCTGACCAAATATGCCGAAGCCAACGAGATAGCAAGTATAGGTAAGCCGTTGTATAAAATCGCAGACCTTTCCAATATCATACTCAGGGCTTATGTTACGGGAAATCAGTTGCCGCAAATTAAGCTCAACCAACAAGTAAAGGTTTTGACAGATGACGGAAAAGGCGGCTTTAACGAAATCACAGGAGTAATAACCTGGATTAGCGACAAAGCCGAATTTACACCGAAAACCATTCAAACCAAAGACGAGCGGGCAAATATGGTGTATGCCATTAAAGTGAAAGTAAAGAACGACGGCTTGTACAAAATCGGGATGTATGGCGAAATAAAATTCCAATAATTATGGCAGACGTTGTTCTAAATAGCATTTCAAAAACCTACAATAAAGGTACAGTTAAAGCAGTAAACGATGTTTCTTTTGAAGTAGCAAAGGGCGAACTATTTGGTTTGATTGGTCCTGACGGAGCAGGAAAGACCAGTATTTTCCGTATCCTGACCACTTTGCTTCTACCAGATGCCGGAACAGCTTCCGTAAACGGTTTTGATGTGGTCAAAGACTATAAAACCATTCGTAAGAATGTGGGCTATATGCCGGGAAAATTCTCATTGTACCAAGACTTGTCTGTCGAAGAAAACCTCAACTTTTTTGCAACGGTATTCAACACCAGCATTGAAGAAAACTACGACCTTGTTAAAGACATCTATGTGCAGTTAGAACCTTTCAAAAACCGCAGAGCAGGAAAATTGTCGGGCGGTATGAAACAGAAACTGGCTTTGTGCTGTGCCTTAATTCACCGTCCTACGGTGTTGTTTCTGGACGAACCGACTACAGGCGTAGATGTGGTTTCGAGAAAGGAATTTTGGGAAATGCTGAAGCGTCTGAAACAACAAGGCATTACCATTCTGGTTTCGACGCCCTATATGGATGAAGCCACGCTTTGCGAACGTATTGCCCTGATGCAAAACGGCAATATACTGTCCATCGATGCACCCGAAAATATCATTAAACAATTCCCCGAAAAGCTTTTTGCTGTAAGGTCGGACGATATGGGGAAACTATTGAATGATTTAAGGAAAACAGACATCGTAAAAAGCTGTAGTGCTTTCGGAGCTTATCATCACATTACTTTTTCAGACGATGAAAAAGAGCAACAGCCGGAACTTGTTCATTTTTTGAACGAGCAACAACACAGGAATATTGAACTAAAGCAAATCAATCCAACCATTGAAGATTGCTTTATAAAACTGATGAATGGAAATGACCGATGAAATTGTAATCCATACCGACAAACTCACAAAACGTTTTGGTGATTTCATTGCTGCAAACGAAATCACTTTTGATGTATACCGTGGCGAAATATTTGGTTTCCTTGGTGCGAACGGAGCAGGTAAAACCACCGCTATGCGAATGCTTTGTGGTTTATCCAAACCCACATCAGGAAAAGCAACCATTGCAGGATTTGATATTTACAAACAGACCGACGAAATCAAAAAAAATATTGGTTATATGAGCCAGAAATTTTCCTTGTACGAAGATTTGACCGTATTGGAAAACATCCGTTTTTTCGGAGGTATCTACGGTTTGTCGGACTTACAATTAAAGACAAAAAGTGATGAATTGATAGAAACATTGGGAATGGAAAGCGAAGCCACAAAAATGGTAAGCTCATTGCCTTTAGGTTGGAAGCAAAAGCTGTCCTTTTCCGTAGCCATTCTTCACGAACCAAAAATCGTTTTCCTAGATGAACCCACCGGAGGCGTTGACCCGGTTACCAGACGACAGTTTTGGGATTTGATATATCAGGCAGCAGACAACGGAATTACAGTGTTCGTAACCACACACTATATGGATGAAGCCGAATATTGCAACCGTATTTCGATGATGGTGGACGGAGAAATAAAGGCACTGGATACACCTGCTAATTTGAAACAACAATTTGCTGTCGCTACGATGGATGAGGTATTTTATGAACTGGCAAGAGGAGCCAAACGAAAATCAGACTAAAGAATGAAACAGTTTATCACATTCGTAAAAAAGGAATTTCTACACGTTTTCCGTGACCGTAAAACGCTGTTGATGCTGTTTGGTTTGCCCATTGTGCAGATTATTCTTTTTGGTTTTGCTCTGACTAACGAAATCAAAAATGCAAAAATAGTTATCTGCGATTATGCCAAAGACAATGCTTCACAACAAATCATCGGAAAATTTGAAGCAAGCCGGCAATTTGAAATTGAGCAATCACTGTTAAGCCATCAACAAATCGAAACGGCTTTCAAAGAGGGAAGAATTAAAATGGCTATTGTTTTTCCTGCCAATTTCAATAAGGATTTGTTGCACCAGAACAAAGCACAGGTACAATTGATTACCGATGCTTCCGACCCGAATACCGCTACCACATTGAGTAGTTATGCTACCCAAATCATTATGGAATATCAGAAAGATTTGATGCAGTTACAGCAGTTGCCTTACCGTATAAATACAGAAGTAAGAATGATTTATAACCCGGAACTAAAAGCTGCTGTCAATTTTGTTCCCGGCGTAATGTCCTTGATTTTACTATTGGTATGTGTGCTAATGACTTCCGTTTCCATTGTCAAGGAAAAAGAAAGCGGAACAATGGAAATCTTATTGGTATCGCCGTTCAATCCGTTTCTGGTCATTGTTTCAAAGGCAGTTCCCTACCTTGTATTGTCGCTTGTTAACCTGACGGTTATTTTATTATTGAGCGTTTTTGTGCTGGGAATGCCCGTCAATGGCAGTGTTGTATTGCTCTATGCAGTAAGTACGCTGTTTATCATTACCGCACTTTCTTTAGGCTTGCTGATTTCCAATGTAACTGCATCCCAACAATCCGCAATGCTCATTTCATTGATGGGGATGTTAGTGCCGTCCATATTGTTTACGGGGTTTATGTTTCCGTTGGAAAATATGCCTTATCCCTTACAGCTTGTGGCTAATGTTGTTCCTGCGAAATGGTATTATATCATCGTGAAATCCATAATGGTCAAAGGATTGGGATTTTCAGCAATATGGAAAGAAACATTGGTTTTATTGGGAATGACCTTGGTTTTATTAGCTGTCAACATCAAAAAATTTAAAATAAGATTGGTATGAGAACACTGAAATTTTTATTGCAAAAGGAGTTTCGGCAAATATTCCGTAACAAAGCCTTGTTGCCTTTGCTGTTCGTGGTGCCTATAGTGCAGTTACTCGTACTTCCGTTGGCAGCCGATTACGAAGTGAAGAACATCAATATTGCCATTGTTGACCACGACCACTCCACTTATTCACAAAAATTGGCGACTAAAATCGGAGCATCCGGCTATTTTAAATTGACAGATTATACAAGCGGATTTAATGAGGCATTTAAACAAATAGAAAGCGATCAAGCCGATTTGATTTTGGAAATACCACAGGGTTTTGAACGCAATCTGATACGGGAGGACGAGCAGCAATTATTTTTAGCCGTAAATGCTATCAATGGCGTAAAAGCCAATTTGGGCGGTGCTTACCTCAATCGTATTATTGCCGATTACAATACAGATGTTCGTCTGGAATGGGTGCAGATGCCGAAGTTCAGTCCGATACCTACCATCGAAGTCACAGCATCCAATTGGTTCAATCCGTCAATGAATTACCGCTTTTATATGGTTCCCGGTATTCTGGCGTTGTTGGTTACGATGATTGGAGCGTATATGTGTGCCTTGAATATCGTAAAAGAAAAAGAAGTCGGTACCATCGAACAAATCAATGTGACACCTGTCAAAAAATACCAGTTTATTTTAGGCAAACTTATTCCGTTTTGGGTAATCGGTATTGTCGTATTTAGCGTAGGGTTATTCGGCATAGGCTGGCTGATTTACGGCATTGTTCCGGTCGGTAATTTATTGCTGCTATACGCATACTTAGCGATTTACCTCATTGCCGTATTGGGATTAGGTCTGTTGATTTCCACCTATTCCGAAACACAGCAACAGGCAATGTCGGTAGCCTTTTTCTTTATGATGATTTTTATACTGATGAGCGGACTGTTTACATCAATTGACAGTATGCCACGCTGGGCGTATGTCATTACGAAAATCAGCCCGATAACCTATTTCATAGAAGTAATGCGGATGATTGTGCTCAAAGGAAGCGGTTTTGCTAACATCCAAAACCATTTCCTGATAATGATAGGTTTTGCCATATTCCTTAACGGATGGGCGATTTTAAACTATAAAAAGACGAGTTGATTGAAATGAAGAAGAATAAGCATACCCAACGGGATTATGGATAAAACAACTAATATATAAGGTTATGGCAAATCATTATAACATAAATCAAGTTGTTCAATTTCCCGAACGTACGGCTGTTCCAAAAGAACAGTCCGAAAACGCCTTGTTTGATATTGTACAGGAAGAATTTACAGACAATACAGCTTATTGCCAAGCATTGATAAATAAAATTTTTCGGCTTCCTTATGCACAATTACCCGATTTCTTTTCACATCACTGTAATTACGTAGCAGACCCAATAAAATGGCTGAACAAGTTTGAAAAATTGATTGCCGAAAATGAAGAACTGTTTGTGAGTTCTACCAATCGAGGTAGAATGATAAAATGTTACACCATAATTGAAAGCAAAAGAAAGGAAATTGAATTTACGGGATATAAACACACCTTGGCAAAAATCCCGATGCAGTATGTAAACGCAGAATGTGAAAAAAGGTATTTCTCATTTAAAGAAACAAAACAAAAAGTGGACGAGTTGCAAAATTATACAGACAAGATAATGTTTTTGACCAAAGAGAAATTTGATTACGAACAGGCAAGTATTGACTTTATAAATCCCAAATTACCCGACTATTCAAGCCAATGTCAAAAGGAAATAGACCAGATACAACATTTAAACCGTCTAACCAATGAATTTTCAATTGAGCAAATGAACAAGAATAAAAACGGAATGCCATTCAATAAGCTCAAAATAAACTGTAACATCAATCAATTAGTGGATATATTTTACCAATTGCACAGAGAATTATTTACAAACGGAAAACCCATTATTGACGGAAACATAAATGATTTCGTTGCAGTAATTGTAAATTCATTCACAGATAAGGACGGCAGGGAATTAAGTCCCGAAACCGTAAAAACAATGCTTACACCGTCCAAGTCCGATAAACGTCCCAAACCCCACAAAAGAATAGACATTGATAAAATGCTGTAAATAAATCTTGTCCCGAAAGACCAAGTACGGACAAATTGACTTTTTTACATTGCTGTCCTTTGCTTCCATAATCTTAAAAATTAAAGAAAATGGAAGCAGTTATTTTATCAAAAGACCAATACACAGAATTGGTAGCAAGGTTAGACGAAATTACCCAACGTCTTAATGCAAAGAACGAACCCAAAAAGGACACCTTTTTAGACAATCAGGAGTTTTTACAACTGATGAAAATCAGTAAGCGTACAGCCCAAACGTGGCGGGACGAGGGGCGTATTTCATTCTCACAAGTCGGCAATAAAATTTACTACAAATTGTCAGACGTTGAAAAACTGTTGCAGGAACATTACAATAAATCATTTGCTAAAAAATAGCATTGACAAAGGTTTCTCAACAATAAAAAACGTTTGATTATGGTAGTAAGTATTTTTAAAAACTTCAATGAAGTGGTAGAAAATGCCAAAATTATTGAGGTATTACAAGACATTCAAACAGGTAAGTATATCAATGTAATTACTTACCTGCGGAAATCATTAGCAGAGCAAAAAATGGAAGCATACGAAAGGGCAAAGAAATCTTTGCCCGCTTTCACGCCTTCGGCTTCTTTTAAAGGTGGCAGGAAATTAGAGTTTGTTACTGCATATACTCAAATTGTGGTATTGGATATTGACAAACTAACCAAAGAACAACTTACCAATGCTAAAGCATTGGCACAGGAAACGCCCTACACTTATTCGGCTTTTATCAGTCCATCGGGAAACGGTTTAAAAATCTTTGTCAAAGTCAATTCATCACAGAAAAACCATAAAGAAGCCTTTTTAACGCTTCAAAAATTCTATGAAGAATTTTTATCGCTACCTATTGACAAATCAGGCAAAGACGTTACACGCCTTTGTTTCGTGTCTTACGACACGGATTTGTATTTGAATGAAAATGCAACCGTTTATCCTGTAATTGCTACGGAAGATTTAAGACCTTACTTTAACCAAGAGCAGGAAGCAGAACCCGAACCGCCAACCATTGCAAGCAATGGTTTTTCTACCGAAAATTTTAGTAATGATTATTTGGCAACGTATGAGCATTGTGTAAGGTTTACCGAAAAGAAAGAAAGCTATGTAAATGGCAATCGTAATAATTTCATTCACTTGTTAGCCTGTAACCTTAATCGTAAAGGTGTGCCAATGCCTGCGGCATTAGGCTTTATTTTATCCGATTATAATTACAATACACAGGAAGTAACGGCAACGGTAAACAGTGCCTACAACAATACCCACGAACACAACAAAAGCACCTTATCCATTTCGTCAAATGGCGAAATTTCCGAGCAATCCAAAAGCATAAAATCATCTGAAGATGATACAGACGAGGAAGAAGAAAAACCGAGTTTCATAGACCGATTAGAGAACTTTTTAAACTACCGTTATAGCTTCCGCTATAACGTAGTTTCGGGCAAATTGGAGTACAAACCTGCCAAAGCTACGCTTTGGAAACCGCTAACGGATTTCGTTGAAAACTCAATCCTGCGTGAGATTTTGAAAGCAAAAGTAAAATGCAATATCAATACCTTACGCAATTTGTTACGTTCCGATTTCTGCGAACAGTTCGACCCGTTCAAAGACTACTTTGATAACCTGCCCGACAATGAAGACGACACCGACTACATTACAGAGCTTGCCAATACCATTACCACCACAAAGCAGGATTTATGGATTGAGTGTTTTAAAAAATGGTTTGTGGCAATGGTGGCTTGTGTAACCAATGATAAAGCAATCAATCAGACCGTAATTGTGTTTAGCGGTAAACAAGGCGTAGGAAAAACAACGTGGATAGAAAAGCTAATCCCGAAGCCTTTAAAAGATTATATGTTTTCGGGAACAATCAACCCCAACAATAAAGATACTTTGATACATTTAGCAGAATGTATGCTAATCAATTTGGACGAATTGGAAAACCTAAACCGTACAGAAATAGGGACATTAAAAGAGCTGATAACGAAAACGCATATCCGTATGCGTAAAGCATACGGACATAATAATGAAACCCTGCCTCGCAGGGCTTCATTTGCGGGTAGTGTAAACACTGCCCAATTCCTAAACGATACAACAGGTTCACGCAGGTTTTTATGTTTTGAAGTGGAACATATCGAGTATGCACATAACATTGACATCAACAACGCTTATGCACAGGCAAGGCAACTCTATAAAGACGGTTTCCGTTATTGGTTCAATCAGGAAGAAATAAAAGAAATCAACCTAAACAACGAGCAATACCAAATCAGAAGTCCCGAAGAAGAATTGCTTTTAACTTGGTTTGAGATTGCCGACAGAGATACCGCAAACAATTTTCTAAACACCACACAAATCGCAGCCAAACTTGCCGAAAGAGCTAAACTAAATATTACAGACGGCACAGTAATGAAGTTAGGCAAAGCATTGAAGAAACACGGTTATTTAAGATTATCCAAAAAGAACGGCTATGTATATGCAGTAAAAGAATTGAATTGGGAAGAAGTGGACAACAAAAACAGGGAAAAAGAACCACCACCCGAACCGCCCAAACCGCCAGAGCAAACAGGCTTACCGTTCTGAATTTCTAAAAGGTGCAAAATGCACCTTTTTTCATTCGTTGGAGTGGATAAGTAAGATAACCTTTTTTCGGCAAAAACATTTTTCATTTTTTATCTTCGATAAAAAACGAGCCAAAACAAAACTATTGAGTGCAAACAGAAACCTGCGGTTTACTGTTTTGCGTTCAATAATCCCGATAAATCAGTTTTTATATTTCTGCGAAACACAAAAAAATATTTTTGGCAAAAGTTACTTATCCTACTTACTTAATTTTCATTGCATTATTTTGCTTAAATTTGAACTTTTTAGACAAGTCGTAAAAAATCAAAATGGCATTTGGGAAATATATCAAAGAATTGAGAGAAAGTAAGGGTTTGTTCCTTAGAGAAGTTGGGGCAGCTTTGGAGTTAGATAATGCTTTTATTAGTAAGGTAGAAAATGAAGAAAGATTATTGCCGAGAAAGCATTTAGAAAATCTTGCTGAATTTATGAACGTGCCATTAGATAAATTGTTGGTTTTGTGGCTATCGGATAAGATAAGAACACTCATAGAGGATGAAGAACTTGGAAAACAAGCATTGAAGATTGTGCTAAAAGAATTAAGTAGTTAAATACATTATAAATTATCACGGGGATATTAATGAGAAATAAGATTTTTATTAGTCACGCAACACCAAATGACAACGACTTTACTAAGTGGTTAGCATTAAAGCTGATTACGTTAGGATATGACGTTTGGTGTGATGTATTCTACTTAGACAAAGGAGTGGATTTCTGGAAGACCATTGAGACAGAGATTAGAGATAACACAATTCAATTTTTTGTTGTAATGTCTGCTATTTCCAATAGCAGAGAAGGAGTATTGAAGGAAATTACAGTTGCTCAAAAAACACAGAAAGCATTGAATGATGCCACTTTTGTGGTTCCGTTAATGATTGATAATGACCTCTCTTATGATGATATCAACATTGATGTTGTAAGGTTGAATGCAATTGATTTTAAAAAGTCTTGGGCAGTTGGATTACAAGATATAATAAAGTTTCTCGAAGACAAAGGCATCAGTCCTGCTAAAACAGACGCTGAAAAAGCCAATAGTTTATACGAACAAATATTTTTGCAGAATTTAGTTCCGGTTGAAAAAGAAGAAATATATACCTCTAATTGGTTTCCAATCATTGAATTTCCGGAAGAATTAAGGTTTCATTTCTACGACAGACTGATGCCTAAGAACTATGACCTGAACCAGCTTACATTTCCTGCAATACCTTATAAAAACTATGTTTGTACGTTTGCTTATGAGTATGATTTTATGCATCATTTGCCTAAAACGGAAACGTATAGCCCCCAGAGAACAATAAGAATATCTACCCAAAAAATTTTGGAGGAAGGTTATGAAGACGATTTTATTTCCAATAATGATGCGAGGCGTGCAATTGTAAGACTTTGTAATCTGGCTATTGACAAATTTTTTGCGGAAAGAAATATAGAACCCTATCAAATGTCAAACAAGATTGGATATTGGTTTAAAAAAGGAACACTTGACAAGGATAAACACAATAAAGTTCTCTTGGTAGGTAAACAGAAAGATAAACATTGGCACTACGGTTTATCATCCTACACAAAGCTATATCCTTTTCCTGTATTGGTTTTCAATTCGCATATTTATTTTACCACTGATGGAGAAACCTTAATTGATAAAACATCAATTCAACACAGTGCAAGAAGAAAACAAGGAAAGGGCTGGTATAATGATGATTGGAAAAACAAAATGCAAGCCTTTGTTTCTTATCTGTCGGGGAATGAAAATACTTTTTCCTTCGATGTGGGAAGTGAAGAAAAGATTATCATATCAGCAAGTCCCAAAGAATTTTTAAGCAATAAAAGCTATGTTATACCGGAAAAGGAATTATTAGATGAAGAAGTAGAGCTTTCTGATATGACTTACTTGGATAGTGTAGAAAATGAAGAACTTGAAGAAAAACCAGTAGAAAACCAATGAGCAACCTTTTATACATAGAAGAACCTAAAATGAAATTCGCATTTAATCAAAGTTGCGAAGATGTGCGTGATGGATTAGCATTATTTGGTCCGTTGGAACAACCTAAGATTTATGGTATTAGAAGTGGCGTAATTGGAACAAAACGAGGTTTAGAAATTTTCAAGAATTACATTGATAAAATTCAAAAGCCTGTTTATAATTCAAACAATATTACCCGTCCATTCTTCCCTGGATTTGAAGCAGTTTTCAATTGCAAATGGGAAGCAAATAATATTTCATTCAAAGAGGTTACAGATAAAGAAATAAACGAAGCAATTTCATTAGATAATAATCATACAAGGACGTATGAAGTGGTAAACTTATTTATAAATAAAATTCTTCAAGCTGTAAAAAATGACGAGGATAAAATAGATGTTTGGTTTGTCATAGTGCCAGACGTAATATTTCAATATTGTAGACCCAATTCTATATTACCCAAAGACTTATTGCAAAGAAAATCAACGTTAAAGAAAAGTCAGGCAAAAAAATTTATGTCTGCACCATCACTTTTTGATGAAGATAATGTTGCCACTGAACCCTATAAATACGATGCTCAATTTCACGACCAACTAAAAGCAAGGTTGCTTCCTCATATGATTACCACACAAATCCTAAGAGAAAGTACATTGGCTTGGGAAAGTTTTACAAATAAATTCGGGCAACCGCTACGGAATTTCAAGAAAATAGAAGGACATCTTGCCTGGACAGTTTCAACAGCAGCCTATTATAAAGCAGGAGGCAAACCCTGGAAGCTTTCTGATATTCGTGAAGGCGTATGTTATTTAGGCTTAGTCTATAAGCAATTGGAACGGGATAAGAACATTAAAAACGCCTGTTGTGCAGCTCAAATGTTTTTAGATAGTGGAGACGGAACGGTTTTTAAAGGTGCTGTTGGGCCTTGGTATAATCCTAAAAAGGGAGAATTTCATCTAAAGCCCAAAGAAGCGAAAGCACTTTTATCGCAAGCGATAAAATCTTACCAAGAACAAATGGGAGAAAATCCCAAAGAAATATTTATCCATTCTAAAACCAAATTCAACAAAGAAGAATGGGATGCGTTTAAAGAAGTTGTTCCTGAAGGAACAAACCTTGTAGGAATTTCCATTGATACACGTCCACAAATAAAATTATTCAAAGAAGAGGGTGCTTATCCGATAATGAGGGGAAATGCCTTTGTTGTAAATGAAAGGTCGGCGTTTCTTTGGACTATTGGTTACGTTCCTAAAACTCAAACAACATTATCCTTAGAAGTTCCTAATCCAATTTTTATAGAAATCAATAAAGGGAATGCTGATATTGAACAAGTCTTGAAAGATATAATGGCTTTGACAAAGCTAAATTATAATGCCTGTATTTATGCCGATGGAATTCCAGTAACATTACGTTTTGCGGATAAAATAGGCGAGATACTTACTGCAAGTACCGATATACAAGCACCGCCATTGGCTTTTAAATATTACATCTAATCCAAAAAGAAAAAGAATAATGCTTGTAAACCAATCCATAATAACAGATATAAAAGCCATTATAGCCCAATCGAAAGACAAGGCTATACGTGCCGTTGACCATCAGCGAACACTGATGTATTGGCATATTGGTAAACGTATTTTTGAAGAAGAACAAGAGGGCAAAGAACGGGCAGATTACGGAACGTTTCTTATCAAATATCTTTCAGAACAACTGCAACCTGAGTTCGGAAGTGGTTTTTCTACAAGACAAATAAACCTTTACAGACAATTTTACCGAACATTCGAGAATGTGCATACACTGTATGCACAATTGAGTTGGAGCCAATATAAGCTACTTTTAAGTGTTGACAGTCAGGATAAAAGAGAGTTTTATATTGCTGAAACAATAAAGAACAATTGGACGGTACGCCAATTAGAAAGACAGATTTACAGCAGTTTGTACGAACGCCTTTTATTGAGTAACGATAAAGAAAGCGTGTTGGCAGTTGCCCGAAATGAAAAACAACCATCCGATGCCAAAGAAATCATCAAAGACCCGATGTATTTGGAGTTTTTGGGATTGAAAAGAGAAGCATCTTATTATGAAAGGGATTTGGAAAGTGCCATTATAACGCACTTACAGGAATTTTTATTGGAATTAGGTAACGGATTTTCCTTTGTAGCAAGACAGAAAAGAATACACATTGAGGGCGATGAGTTTTTTGTGGATTTGGTATTTTACAACCGTATTTTGCAATGCTTTGTTATTATAGAAATCAAAACCACTAAACTAACACATCAGGACATTGGACAGCTACAAATGTATGTGAACTATTACGACAGAGTAGAAAAACTGCCACACGAAAACCCGACCATTGGTATTTTGCTTTGTGCCAACAAGAATGATGGAGTAGTAAAATTCACACTACCCGAAAATCAAAAACAAATTATTGCAAGCCAATACGAGCTTTACCTACCAACCGAACAACAACTTTTGGAAGAGGTAAATAAGGAATTGGAGAGTTTTGCGGAGAAAGACGATATGGATTAGTAATATTAGAAAAATAACGTAACTAATGAGTGTTGAAAATGTAATAGAAATATGTGTGGCAATAGATATTGCAATTTTAGGTATTGCTTATCCTATTATTGTTGACAAAATATCAAATATTGGAGACAAGTATCAGTCACAATATATACCTGTATTATTTAATAATGAATTCCCTCAGAAATCATTAAAATTTGTCTATAACGAAAAGGAATATAAAATTACAATTTTTAAACTTTTCCTTGTTTTTACACTTGTATCATTTTTATTCATAATTTTTAAGACAGAACCACTTTGGGGATGGGATAACTGGCTGATTAATAATTCAGCCAACCTTATGGTTATTGCTTTCTCATTGGTGCTAACAATACTTTTCTTTCTATGGTTAGATAAAGTAATCCTATTTAATGGTAAGTCGAGTTCACTACTAATACATATTGTGAAAAAATACGATTCTTTATCAGAAAATGATGAAATAAAGCAATACTATTTGAAAGCTATTAATGAGCTAACATATTATGCCGTTGAAAAACAAGATGAACATTTGCAAGAAACATTACTGGAATTTTACTACAAAACTTTTGCAAACATAAGGAGAATTCACACCAAAAATCTACCATTAGAATACCCTGTGGATTTATACTTTATGGTAAATAAACTTAATGAGGAATCTACAGTTGTTCAAAATAGGAAATTAAGGGCTATTGAACATAGAGCAGTAAGTGGTATTTGGTTATTGGGAGAAGATTTCGAAGAGATTATTATATCAGAAGAAACTTATAGCTGGCTATGGAGAAATATATACACAATTTGTGATTATCCTAGATTAGTTAAAATGTTTTGGGCTAATTCAAGTCAGTATTATGATTTCAGACTTCAGCCAATACATCAAGATTATGATTTTGAAGCAAGAGAAATAATAAACAAAGCGGAAGTAGGAAGAAGAGAGAAAGAACGTAGGAGATTTATTGAGTTCCATTATGCATTAGGTGGATTAGTTTATTATAGAAAAAATTATGATTTATTAAAGTACTTTTTTGAATACTCTCAATCACAACCTCCTAAATATGTGTTGTTACCTGAGTCAATGACTGAGATATTTTATTGGTTTGAGCACTTTAGGAATGAGTTCAAAAATATAGGTACACCTATAGATTTGAAATACTATTTTCCTGAGCTAGATAATTTAGGTAACCGGAGACAAGTAAATTATTGGATATGTAGTTATCTGACGATTTTGTTTATAAGACAGTATTCTTTAAACCAATATTATACTTATCAGAATTTTACTGACCTTCCTAATCTTCCTGATGATATAAGAGAATTAGGGAATTGGCTTGATAGTATTTCATTTTTCGAAAAATGCTTAAATGATGTTATCGAAAATGAAGAATTAATAAAAGCTTTAGGTTATAAAGAATTAGTCTTACAGAAAAAAGAAACGTTTAAACAATTTATTGAAGATTTAAAAGAACAGATTACAAATAAAATTGGTGAACAAAAACGTAATGCAGAACTATCTCAGGAAATGATTACACATTTTTATGAAAGTTCCAGTCCAATACTTACAGAAGCGTTTGAGGTATATAATCCTGTTTTTATTCCATTGGATGATAAACATAATGAAGGACGTTTGAAGTTGTCAGTAAGAGGAGCTATTACTTTGATGTCTAAATCAGCTTTTACAGAAAACGATATACCTCATTTAAACTATGATACTTTTTTTGCTAGTTCAATAGCAAGAGAAAATATAAAGCGATATATACCAAACTCATTTATTGTAGCAAAAACAAAGAGATATTTGTTGAAACGAGAAGATTTAATTACTTCTATTTCTAAGTTAATTGGTGAAAACTCTGAAATAATTATTGTTGGAGTAAATATTCAATACCGTGTTCGCGAAATTCTTGAAAACAGTAGTTTTAAAGATAGAATTATACATATACCATCTACGGAATATAATTCTCAAGATTTATTATTTGTATTACGAAAAGATGATTTACCAGCTATTGAACACAAAGATTTATTGGATGATGAAAAAGAAGAATTGAAACTTGTACCAATAAATAATGAATTAAAAATCTATGCGTCAGTCATTGATATCAATAAAGAAGAGAATAAAGAGATAAAAGACAAATGGAGTTTAGATAATGAGCCTGATAATCTAGATTTAAAAATTCAGTTAGCTCTCTCATTTTTAAGTGTAATTCATTGGAAAGACTCCAGAGAAGTAATACAAATTAACATTATTTCAGAATTTAGGGAGCAAGGTATTCCAAATCATATAAATGATATTGAGCCTCTCGGTAATGATAATAAATAATGAGCATCTTAGAAGTAAAGACCTATGAACACCATAACTCAAATAGAAAATGCTTTAATAGCCATTAATCAGGCAAGTTTTCAGACTTTAGTAAATCATCTATTGCACTTAGAAGGGAACAAATTTATAGGTTCACCTGGTGCTGTTGTTGGTAAAGAAAAAACAAGCAAAGGAACACCAGATTCTTTTTTTGTCAATGGAGATAATTACATTTTTGTTGAATGTACAACAAAAGAAAGAATTGGAGAGTCAAAATCATTTTTTGATAAACTTTCAAAAGATATAGACCATTGTTTTAATGAAAGTGAAACTAAAATTAGTAAAGAAAAAATTGAGAAGGTCTTTTTGGCTTGTACTGAAAAGATAAGTACAGAGGAATATAATTCGTTAAATGGGAAAGTAAAATCTTATAATCCCGATGCTGTACTTGAAGTATTGACAATTCAGAGTTTGCCAATGCGTATTTTCGATATTCCAAAATTAGCTGAAGAGTATCTCAATATTCAGATGATAAAGGGAGATATTTATACACTTGAACAATTTTTATTAAAAACCGAAAAGGGATTACAGCCATCACTTACTAATGAATTTGTAGGTAGAGAAGACGAATTAAAAGATTGTATTGCTATTTTAGAAAAGTATGATATTTTATTTTTGTCAGGTGGTGCGGGTGTTGGAAAATCAAAATTAGGAGTTAAAATATTAGAAGAACTTTCAAAAGAAGATTATGTTCCGATTGTAATTCAAAGTTCTGGCGTTTCTCTATGGGATGATTATCAACATCTTTTTTTGACAGGCAAAAAACATATTGTTTTATTTGATGATGCCAATAAATCAGTGACAAATTTGGTTTACTTATTAAGTAAATTGGAAGATTCAAAATCATATTCTTTTAAAGTAGTAATAACTTCAAGAGATTATGTTAAAAAACAAGTTTCACATACTCTTGAAAATTATAGTCATAGAGAATTAAGTATAAAGGATTTTAAAGATGAAGAAATTGGGAAAATAATAGTTGCAGCTCTTCCCAATTTGAAACACTATCCTGACATAAAAAGAAAAATTACCGAATTGGCAAAAGGTAATGCGAGAGTTGCACTAATGGCAACTCATTCAGTAGTTCCAGAAGCAGAAACTAATTATTTGAGTAGTCCGGTCTTGCTTTATGAAAAATATTTTAAGAAAATATCAGAAGATATAGGAATATTTGATAATCCAATCATTCTCAAGTCTTTGGCAATTGTGTCGTTTTTTGGTGTTTTGGACAGAAATAATGAAGAACTTAAAGAAATACTATCATCTAAATTTGGTATAGATTGGAATGAGTTATGGTCTGCAATTATGGAGCTTCATAATAATGAAATTTTGGATGTCTATTCTGAAGAAATTGTAAAAGTTTCCGACCAGGTTTTGGCAACCTATGCTTTTTATAAATGCTTCATTGATGATAAATCCGCTGTTATTAATTATGCAGATTGGATAACAGCATTCATTGAAAAATTTCCAAGTAGAATTACAGCAACGCTTATAGATGCAAATAATACATTTACCTATTATAGTGTAAAAGATTTTGTGTTGCCTCATTTGCAACAGGTAATTCAAAAGAATGAATCAGAAGAACAACTATATGCATTCTACAAACTATTTTGGTTTTATAAAGGACGTGAATGTTTATTGTATTTAAAAAAATGGATTGACAGTCTTTCCAAGGAAGAGCGTTCTGAAAATTTAGAGTTTAGCTACGTTCACAATGACCATACTTCAGCAACAAAATATTTTGAGTTATTACGAAAGTTTTGGAATCATCCCAATGAGCTACTAAAGCCATCAATTGAATTGACATTGAAAATGTTAGTGAAAACCCCAAATCGTTTATCCGAAGTTTTAAAATTTATAAATGAAGATTTCAGTTACAAGATAGAAGATTTGGAACACGGTTATTTGCGTCAAAATATTTTATTTGATGTATTGTTAAATGAAAAATTATCTGATGAAGAAAAATATTTTGCGAATGGAATCTTTTTAAATATATCGGAAAATCTTTTAGGTTGGGATTATACAGAGTTTGGTTCAGCAAAAGGTCCGGCATTTACAATTTGCAATTTTAGTTTGTTTAAGTCTGATGCCTTAATGGAGTTAAGAAGTCGAATTCTTAACAAAGTGTTTGAGCTTTATGATATTGAAAACAAGCATTCTCAACAATTACTGCATAAAATAGTTTACCCTGGCGGAAATATTGACAAGAGGATCTATGTTGAAGAATTACCTATTTATGAAAAATTGATTTCAGAAAAATTAGATAATAAGCAGTATGCACATTGTAAATTTGTTAGTGTTCTTGCCAAACATTTGACAGAAGTAGGAGTTAGTTTTCCTGATAGTTGGTATAATTTTATTGAGTCTGATATCAGAAAGTTATCAAAATTTATAAAACCCGATTGGGAATACAGAGAGGGGAAATCTATTGATGAATCTGAAAGAGAAAAAAGGCAAGAATTTGAGAAGTTTGTGAATGAAAATGATTGGCAGAATATAGAAAGGTTTCTTATAAACGTAGATGAATTATACCGACAGCAAAAGGATATAAATGCTTGGCATATAGAAAGTGCGGTTACAGATATTTATTCTGCAATTGCGAAAAAAAGTAAATCTGATTTTGAAAATGCTTTAAAATTGTTTTTTTGTGGCAAAGTGCTTTTTCCGTTACGAACAACTGTTATAAATGTTGCTTTGCTCGAAAATACTATGACCGGAAAAGAACTTTTGGACATAATGAGCGATTATGAATTTCAAGGAAAGCCTTATTGGGAATCTGTATTAATAACAATGTTACCCGAAGAACAGGTCAATGATGTTTTTTTGAAACTTCTTATAAATACTTTTTTAAACCCTGACGAATATATCTATATCCATCGAATGCTTGACTATCTAAAATATGAAGCAGTATTTGAAGAATATAAAAAAGAAAATCCCGAATTAGAAAACCATAATATCATTACCTATCTGACCAGTATCATACTCACTAAATCACGCAAGACAAGACGAGATTTTGGATTCCATTTTTGTGCAGAATGTGCATCATATTTTACTAATCATATCCAACTTCTAAAAGACGCTTTTTGGTCTCAATATGAAATAGATCCACATTTTGACCACGATGGAAAAGAATTAAAAGCAATTTTAGATATAGATAATGATTTCCTTAATTATAGTTTAAAGAACGATAAAATTGGATTAGGTTATTCTTCACAAATTCGATTGGAAAATATTAATACAAATACATTATGGGAGTACGCAAATTACGAGGAACTTATAGAAAATTTGTTATTAACAGCTTTAGAAAAAGAACAATATTCTTTTTTGATTGAAGAAGATATTTACTCATTGTTTAGATATAGAACTGCCAGCGAGGATGCAACAGAAAAAATGAAATCTCTAATTTTAAAATTGACACGAAAGTATAATACCAATGAAAAAGTTTTGCTTATACTTGTTGAAGTAGTCTATCATAATTTCAATGTTTGGTTTATTGAATATTTTAAAGAGTTTCTTTTACTAAATAAGGATATTGAAATCACAAAGCGAATTAGTTTTGGCAGATCATCAAGTACAACAGGTAGTTGGGTTCCTGTATATCAGAAAAAGGTTAAATTTTATCAGGATATTATAAAAATGATAAATACTTTGCCAGATATTTTAGATTATTCTGAACATATTGACCACTTTGAACAAAAAATAATTTGGAAGAAGCAAGATATTGAACGAGAACAAAGAAGGGATTTTATGGAAGAGTTTTATTAATCCCCACCCAGCCACCGCACAAAAAAATACGGCTTTAGTCAGACCCCAACCGCACAATGCCAATGCTTGGTCTGTCTTCTATGGCATTGCCACCGTTTGCAACTGTCATACTTTTTGCGTTGTTTTTTGCCAACGCTCAACAGCACATTGCATTCCTCGTTCCTGCGGTTGCAAAGAGCTGTCCCAATGCGAAAAAAACAAAGCAAAAAGACACTTCACTCCAACCACCACCACCGTTCCGTTTATGCCAGTATGCAAATCGGTGGAAGCTATGTTTACATAATGTGGCATTATGTGTTCGCTTCGCACAGCCTTTTCCCTTGCTTATGCAAGCATCCAAACGCACAGGCTGTCACATAATAACATTATGTAAAATATCCAATGCCATAGTCCGCTACCCGAAAAAATATCCCAACGCTCAAACCCAACGCTGATATTTTTCGGGTATCGGAAGCCGTCTTTTTTTCTCCCAACGCACAGCCCACGCTCTCTGCCACGCTCCCCACCACCCATTTCAGCGGTGCAGTAAGAAAATAAAGCATTGATTGGTTGTTTTGCCGATGTGCTGAATAAAGTGTTTAGTCATTTCACTTCATTGCATTTCGGTAGGCGATAGCAAAAATTACCTGCATTTATTCCGTTCCATTCCTTGCACACATTATTTCAGCACCGCACAGCAAGCGTATTTCGTACCTCATACCCTTGCTTTTTTCCACAGCTTCAAAATATGGTATGCTTTATTTTTTACTACGGAGTGTTTGCCCCATTGCCAACGCTCAAAGGCGATTTTTCAAAGGAATATAAGGAAGTCAATAGACATTTTCCAAAAGAAAAAAGAATAAAAAGGAAAGCAAAGGTAGGTGGCTACACTCAATGCCAACGCTCAATAAAAAACCCAAAAGACTACGGCATAATGGCAAGGCAAATAAGGTGCTTCGCAGAGTTAATTTTTTTGCCTTGCCACCCTTCGGGACTTATTCCGTTTCCTTTTAGGTTTTTTCTACTTGTCCGCCTTGATTGAATGGCTTTCTTTTTTTCTGTTTTTTTCTTTTGGAAACAATTTTTTTAAAAAACTTTTGTGTTTAAACTTATTATCGTAATATTGCGATAATAAAATATAATTTATGGGACTTACTAAATCAGATATATTTTCAGATGAACAAAATAAATTGGCTTCATTGTTTAAAGTGTTGGGGCATCCTGCAAGGGTAGCAATACTTCAATATATTATCAATCAGAAAGCCTGTATTTGTAATGATTTAGTAGATGAATTAGGTTTGGCACAGGCAACTATTTCGCAACACTTAAAGGAGCTAAAAAACACAGGTATAATACAGGGAACGATAGAAGGTAAATCAGTTTGTTATTGCATAGAAGAAAAGAAATGGAAAGAAGTACAAGGGCTTTTTAATCAATTCTTTGAGCAGGAAGTAAAAGTAAATCAATGCTGTTAAAAGCATTTTTTTACACCTTTTAATATCGTCATATTGCAATGTAACGTATTGTAATAATAGAGCCTTAAATACAGAATAATATAGCATAACAGAATATCATAATAAAATAGAAATTTTATGAAACTATCAAACATCAAAGAAATCTTACCAGCATTAGATAATGTTGAATTTC
>NZ_DLJI01000023.1:0-960 GCF_002484185.1 Empedobacter sp. UBA7620
AACGCCAAACAAGAAGATATTACCTTAAAAGTAGATACGGCTTTAAAAACCATCGAGCAAAAGAATAAATCTTTAGAAGGCGCGTTGCCTGATAACTATTTTTCGCGTTTAGGATTAGATCAATCCAAATTTTCGGCTTTGTTGGATACCATCAACAATATTGATACGCTAAAAGACGAAGCACAAGATATTGTGGGTCGTGTGTACGAATACTTTTTAAGCAAGTTTGCGATTGCCGAAGGAAAAGGAAAAGGTGAATTCTATACGCCCAAGTCGATTGTAAACTTAATTGCCGAAATGATTGAACCTTACAAAGGGAAAATCTATGACCCGTCTTGTGGTTCGGGTGGTATGTTTGTGCAATCGTTGAAGTTTATCGAAAAGCATCAAGGAAACAAAAAAGACATCTCGATTTACGGACAAGAGTTAACCAATACTACGTTTAAGCTGGCGAAAATGAACTTGGCGATTCGTGGAATTTCTGCCAATTTAGGAAATAAAGCAGCGGATACCTTTGCCGACGATCAGCACAAAGAGTTAAAAGCCGATTACATCATGGCGAATCCTCCGTTTAACTTAAAAGATTGGCGTGCTGAGAACGAATTAACTGATGATCCACGTTGGTCAGGATACGAAGTTCCCCCTAAGTCAAATGCCAACTATGCGTGGATTTTGAATATGATTTCGAAGCTTTCGCAAAATGGTGTGGCTGGTTTTATCTTAGCAAATGGTGCTTTGAGTGGGGGTGGCGAAGAATACAAAATCCGTAAACAAATTATTGAAAACGATTTGGTAGAAGCGATTGTGATTTTGCCTCGTGCGATGTTTTATTCTACGGATATTTCGGTAACGCTTTGGATTTTGAACCGCAATAAAAACGAACGTACGGTTGAAGTAAACGACGGAATTAAAAGCTACCGTAAGCGTGAGGGCGAAGTCTTGTTTATGGATTTACGCCAA
>NZ_DLJI01000023.1:1109-1293 GCF_002484185.1 Empedobacter sp. UBA7620
GAAAAGAAATTCATTCAGTTTTCTGAAAAGGATATTGAGCAAATTACTGAAACCTACCATAACTGGCAACAGAAAGATTGGGAAACGACATATGCTAACGAAGCGGAATATTGCTATTCGGCAAATATAGAAGAAATTCGTAAAAAAGATTATTCTTTGGTTCCAAGTAAATACATTGAATTTG
>NZ_DLJI01000023.1:1421-34729 GCF_002484185.1 Empedobacter sp. UBA7620
TGATGAATCGTTGGATTACGATACGCAAATGCAAGCTTTACAAAGCGATTTGAAAGCGTTGTTTGCCGAAGAAGCCGAATTGAAAGAACAAGTAGCAAACGTATTTAAAACGTTAGGTTATGAGTTATAAGATTTTAGGTGATTACATTAGAAAAGTCGATAATAAAAATAAGGATCTAAAAGTACTTAATCTTCAAGGTTTGAGTATGACTAAAGAATTTAGAAAGTCGACCTCTAATATTGTTGGAACTGATTTATCGAAATATAAAATTGTTAAACAAGGACAGTTTTGTTGCGATTTTATGTCTGTAATACGTGTACATAAATTACCTGTAGTATTAAATGATTTACGTGAAGACGTTATTATATCACCTGCATATATTGTATTTGAAGTAATCGATACTTCTGTTTTATTGCCTGAATATTTAATGCTTTGGTTTAGAAGATCAGAATTTGATCGATATGCAGATTTTAGATGTGATAGTTCGATTAGGGGAGGATTTCAATGGGAAGAACTTTGTGAAGTTGAACTACCCATTCCATCCATCGAAAAGCAAAGTGAAATTGTAGCCCAATACGAAGCGGTAGCCAATAAAATAAAAGTCAACGAGCAAATATGTGAGAAATTAGAAGCCACTGCACAAGCTTTGTATAAACAATGGTTTGTGGATTTTGAGTTTCCCTTCGACTTCGCTCAGGGTAAACCCAACGAAGAAGGACAACCTTATAAATCTTCTGGCGGTGCTATGGTCTTTAATGAGGAATTGGAAAACGAAATCCCTGAGGGTTGGGAGGTGAAGAGTTTGAGTAATATATGTGATAAAATCGCAAGTGGTTCAACTCCTTCTGGTGGGAAAGAGAACTATAAAAAAGAAGGTATATCTCTAATTAGAAGTATGAATGTTCATGATTTGGAATTTATATATGATGATTTAGCTTATATAGATGAAGATCAATCAAAGAAGCTCTCAAATGTTGTTGTTAAACCTAAAGACCTTTTATTTAATATTACAGGGGTTTCTGTTGCAAGATGTACAATTGTTCCAGACAAAGTTTTACCTGCAAGAGTCAATCAACACGTTATGATTATAAGACCTAAGGTTGATTATCAAATAAACCATTATCTACTTTTAAATTTGACAAGTACAGATTCTAAAAATGAATTATTAGGGATTAGTCAATCGGGTTCAACTCGAGAAGCTATTACAAAGACTGATATTGAAAATTTTAAGATAATAGTTCCACAATCAGAGTTGTTGAATCTTTATAATTTACAAGTTTCTAAACAATTTGATTTAATTGAAATATTAAGAATAGAAAACCAAAAACTCACTCAACTCCAAAGTTTGTTGTTGTCACGTTTGGCGAGATTGGAGGGGTAAAAATTAAACTACTATTAACCATAAAAAACACTATAAATTATGATAAATAAAGGCTCAGAATGGAATATATGGGACTTACATGTACATACACCAGATTCAATTTTTCATAGATATGGAAATGATGAAGATGTATGGGAAAAATATATTACTGATTTAGAAAATCTTCCACCATATTTTAAAGTAATAGGAGTAAATGATTATTTTTTCTTAGATGGGTATAAAAGACTTTTAAAGGAACAGAAAGAAAATGGTCGCTTGCAAAATCTATTATTAATACCTGTTTTAGAATTTAGGATTGAAAAGTTTGCTGGAGTTGAATTCAAAAATATTAAAAGAATCAATTTTCATGTAATTTTTTCACCAGACATTCCGATTGATACGATAGAAAGTCAATTTTTAAATACTTTACATCAATCATATACTTTAGAGGCTGATGGTAAATCGTGGACTAGAGCTATAACAAAAGAAAGTGTAGCAGAACTTGGAAATCTTATTAAAGAAGGAGTTCCTAGTGATCAATTGCATAAATATGGAAGTGACTTGTCTGAAGGATTTAACAATTTAAATTTAAAAGAGTCTCAAATATTCGATTCTTTGAAAAAGGATTGTTTTGAAGATAAATTCCTTATCGCAATTGGAAAAACTGAATGGGATGAGTTAAAGTGGACGGATGCTTCAATTGCTCAAAAGAAAACTATTATTAATGAAGCGGATATTGTATTTACAGCATCGGAGAATGTATCAAAGTATAATGCTGCAAAACAAAAATTAACATCTCAAAAAGTAAATGATTTTTTATTTGACTGCAGTGATGCACACTCTTTTTCTTCAGTTAGTTCTGAAAAGGATAGAATTGGTAATTGTTTGAATTGGTTAAAATCTGATATTTCATTTGATGGTTTACGTCAGGTAATTATAGAAAAGGAGGGGCGTCTTTTTATTGGGGATAAACCTGAAGTAACAGAAAGGATAAATACAAATCGTACAAAATACATTGATTCAATTAAAGTAAACTCCGTTACAGACTATGATCCTAATACACATGGTGTATGGTTTAATAATATAGAAATTCCACTGAATCCTGAACTTGTCGCTATTATTGGAAATAAAGGAAATGGTAAAAGCGCATTAGCCGATATTATTGGATTATGTGGCGATTATAGTGGTAGTCATGATGATTTTTCGTTTTTGAATAAGAAACGATTTGGAGAAAATAACGGTAGAAAATCATCTAATTTTGAAGCTACTTTAACATGGAAAAGTGGCACTTCAGTAACTAAAAACTTAAATGATAAAATTGGTGAATCTGTTTCTGAGAAAGTAAAATATTTACCTCAAGGCTATTTTGAAAGATTAACAAATAACCATGATTCCATTGAAGATTTCAATAGAGAAATAGAGAACGTTGTATTCACTCATCTTGAGGAAGCTGACAAATTGGGGAAGAATACATTTCAAGAATTAATAAACTTTAAAAGTTCAGTTACTGATGAAGAAATACTTGTATTGAAAAATAGGCTACAAACTTTAAATAAATCCATATTTGAAAAAGAAAAAAAGATAAATCCTGATTATACGAAAAGTATTGAAAATCAAATTGAACAAAAGAACAATGAATTAAAAGCATTGATAGAGCCTATTGTTGTTCCTAACCCTAATGATAATCCGGAGCATGCTCAAAATAATCAAATAATAAATCAGAAGCTTTCAGAATTAAATCAAAAAATTGAAGATGAAACTAAAATATTGATTTCCACTACGGATAATAAAACGAAATTATTAATTGAGATTAATAATTTGAAGGCAATTAAGCAAAAGATTGAAAATAAACTAAGAGAATTTGAGGTTTTCAAAACAGAAATCAAAGAGGAGTTAGTAAAGTTCGATCTGGATATTAATTCTATCTTAACTATTACATCCAATCTCGAAAGTATTAATAAGTTATTAGATATAAAAGATGAGGAATATAAATTAATAAAAGAACTCTTAGGAGAAGAAAATAGTAATAATCCTAATTTCAAAAATATTCCCAAAAAAATTAGTGAACTAAAGTTAGAACAAGAGAAAATTCAAAACGAATTAGGTGAGGTGGATAAACTTTATCAAAATTATCTACTCGATAAAAAACAATGGGAGGAAAATAAGAGCAAGATTATTGGAAATGTTACCACAGGTGGAAGTCTTGAGTTCTTTAAAAATGAATTAAAATATATTAATGATTTACTCAAATCGGAAATTCAAGCAGAAAGAGATCTACGTATAGAATTAACTAAAGAAATTTTTGAACTCAAAGAATCTGTACTAGGAATTTACAAAACTGTTAAACAAAAAATTGATAAAATAATTGAAGAAAATGCTAGTTTACTGTCAGCTTATCCAATACAAGTAGAAGCTTCATTTGCGCTAAAGTCTAATTTTCAGAAAAAGTTTTTAGACTTTATTTCTTTAAATAAAACGGGGACTTTCTATGGCAAAGAAAATGCCGAGCTTCAATTAAAGAAAATATTAGAGCAATCAAATCTAGATACATTTGATAGTATTTCAAATCTACTAAACTCAATTGTAAACGCATTGTTTGTCGATTTGAGGGATGTTAATAATCAGTCAACTAATATTGAAAATCAAGTTAATGATGTTGTTGGATTATATGATTATTTGTTTTCGTTAGATTTCGTTGATTATAATTATGAACTTCGTCAGGGTAGTAAAAGATTAGACCAATTATCCCCAGGAGAGAAAGGTGCTTTACTATTAATTTTCTACTTATTGTTAGATAATAACGATATTCCACTAATTATTGATCAACCAGAGGATAATTTAGATAATCATAGTGTAGCTAATATTTTAGTTCCATTTATAAAAAAAGCAAAAGAAAAAAGACAAATAATATTGGTAACACATAATCCTAACTTAGCTGTTGTTGCGGATGCGGAACAAGTAATTTTTACAGAATTAGATAAGGAAAATAATTATAGATTTTCATTTAAAGCAGGTGCAATTGAAAATCCTGTAATAAATGAATGTATTGTGAAAGTTTTAGAAGGAGCAATGCCTGCATTTAACAAGAGAAAGCTTAAATATTACGAAAACGCGTAATCTTATGAAATACACCGAATCACAATTAGAACAAGCATTTATCAACCTTTTGGAAACAGAAGGTTATCACTATATCAACGGAAAGGAATTAATCAGAACATCTAATCAAGAAGTTTTAATCAAAGACGATTTACGTGCTTTTTTACAAAATCGTTATCCTGACTTAGAAGAAATAGAATTGGAAAGCATCATCAATGAAATCGCATTTCAATCGGCTTCAAATTTGTACGAATCCAACAAATATATCTGTAAATTATTAGCAGATGGTTTGATTTTTAAACGCAATAATCCTACTAAAAAGGATTTACATATCCGATACGTGGATATAGATGATGTAAAAGCGAATGATTTCAAAATAGTCAATCAATTAGAAATTCAAGGTTCGGAATTGCGCATTCCTGATTTGATTTTGTACATCAACGGAATTCCTGTTGTGGTTTTTGAGTTTAAAACCGCTATTGAAGAAGATATTACGATTCATCATGCCTACAAGCAATTAACGGTTCGTTACCGCAGAGATATTCCTGAATTGATGAAATATAATGCGTTTTGTGTGATTTCGGACGGTGTAAATAACAAAGCTGGAACACTGTTCTCTCCTTATGAATTTTATTACGGTTGGAACAAAATTACGGGCGATGAGAAAAAAGCGTTGACAGGAATTGAAACCACAACTTCGATTGTGCATGGAATGTTGAATCAAGATCGTTTGATTGATATTCTACATCATTTTATTTTGTTTCCTGATAATTCAAAACACGAACTAAAAATCTTAACACGCTATCCGCAATATTATGCAGCGAATAAGTTGTATCAAAATATTGTAGTGCACCGCAAACCAGAAGGTGATGGTAAAGGTGGAACATATTTTGGTGCAACAGGTTGTGGTAAAAGTTATACCATGTTGTATTTGTCGCGTTTATTGATGCGTTCGACTGATTTTGCAAGTCCGACGATTATCATTATCTCCGACAGAACCGATTTGGATAATCAATTGTCTACGGATTTTACTAATGCAAAGAAATTTATTGGTGATGAAAATATTATTAATATTGAATCAAGAGCGGATTTAAGAGATCGCTTGCGCGGAATTGAAAGCGGTGGAGTTTATTTAACAACCGTTCAAAAGTTTGCCGAAGATGCAGAAATTTTATCCAATCGTACCAACATCATTTGTATTTCGGATGAAGCTCATCGTTCGCAAGTAAACTTAGATTTAAAAGTTAAAATTGACGAAGATAAAGGTGTTACAAAATCTTATGGTTTTGCTAAATATTTACACGATTCTTTACCAAATGCAACTTATGTTGGGTTTACAGGGACACCGATTGACAAGACTTTAGAAGTTTTTGGAGATGTGGTCGATCAATATACCATGTTCGAATCAGTTAACGATGAAATTACGGTTCGTTTGGTCTATGAAGGTCGGGCTGCAAAAGTGAATTTAGATTACAATAAAGTTCAAGAAATTGAATCTTATTATGAAAATGTAGTAGCTGAAGGCGCATCGGAATATCACGTAGAAGCTAGTCAAAAAGCGATTACCAATATGGAAGTGGTTTTAGGCGATACTGATCGAATCAATGCTATTGCAAAAGATTTTATCGAACATTATGAAAATCGTTTAGAAGAAAATGCAACCGTTGCAGGAAAAGTTATGTTTGTATGTGCTTCTCGCGGAATTGCCTATAAATTGTACCAAGAAATATTGAATCTACGCCCTGAATGGGGAGAAATAATACAGTCTGAAGGTTTAAATGAAAAAGAGCAAAAAGAAATTAAACCAATTGAGCGTATCAAAATGATTATGACACGTAACAAAGACGATGAAAAAGAGTTATGGGATTTATTAGGGAATAAAGAAGATCGCAAAGAATTAGATCGACAATTCAAACAAATCAAATCCAATTTCAAGATTGCAATTGTAGTGGATATGTGGTTAACAGGATTTGATGTTCCATTCTTAGATACCATCTACATTGACAAACCTTTGCAAACCCATAATTTAATTCAAACGATTTCTCGTGTCAATCGAAAATACCAAGGAAAAGACAGAGGATTAGTTGTCGATTATATTGGCATCAAAAAGAACTTAAATAAAGCGTTGGGCATGTTCAATAATCAAACAGCTGATGATGATTTTGAAGATTTGAGCCAAGCCGAAACTATTGTTCGCGATCAAGTCGATTTGTTGCGTCAGTTTTTCCATCAATTTGATACGACTTTGTATTACCATGGCAATCCTGTAGAGCGATTAAACTGTTTGAATAAAGCATCTGAATTGGTTTTGCAAACCGAAGATTCTGAAAAGTTTTTTGTAAATATCACAAAAAAACTAAAATCAGCATATAATTTGGTTAGCGGATCTGAATTATTTACACCAAAAGAAGTGGATGAAATTCATTTCTATTTTGCGGTAAAATCAATTGTGATAAAATTGACCAAAGGTGAAGCTCCTGATACTGCTCAAATGAATGCTAAAGTGGCGAAATTAGTTGAAGAAGCTATTATTTCGGAAGGCGTTGAAGAAATCTTTAAACTAGACGATAATAAAGCCAATGCGATTGATTTATTCAACGATAAATTCATTGAGAAAATCTCGAATTTGGAACTTCCGAACACCAAAATTAAAATATTAGAACGTTTGTTAAAACAAACCATTACCGATTTTAAAAAGGTAAATAAAGTAAAAGGTCAGGATTTTTCGGAGCGTTTACAATCCATTATCAATCGTTATAATGAACGTAGTGAAGGCGATATCTTGGATTATGAAGGTATTCAATTTGATACTGCCGAACAAATGTTGGATTTAATCATCAAACTTCGTGTTGAAATGGATTCGTTCCAAGATTTAGGTATTGATTATGAAGAAAAAGCCTTTTACGACATCTTGGATATGATCTGTAAACAATATGGTTTTGAATTCGACAATGACAAAATGCTGGAATTAGCTCGTGAAATAAAAATAATTGTAGAAAATACAGCAAAATATCCTGACTGGAGCGATAGAGATGATATCAAAGCGCAATTGAAAATGGATATTATTATCAAATTACATGAATACGGCTACCCTCCTATTACACAAGAAGATGTTTACAAAAACGTATTGGAACAAGCAGAGAATTTTAAGAAGAATAGGTAGATAATGAATTTAGAAATAAAAAAACGTATTGATCTAATAGATAACTCTGATGTTATTCAATTATTTTTTGAATTACTTAAAGATTTAATCGAAAAAACAAATATCTCGAATGATGATGAAAGAATAGCATTAAATATTAGAAACGATGATAAAAAACGATTTTCAGTAAATATCAATAGTCGTCTCGTATTAATGATTAATAATGAGATTTTAGCGGTAATGATTAATGACGATGATTTACACCAAATTAGTCATCTGAATAATTCTCAGGTAAATAATTTTCTATATTGTTCACTATATCAAAGAAATAAACTGTCCAAATCCTTTCAAATGTATGGTATATAGAATCCTCTTGTTGCAATGTATTTTCTCTGATATTTAATTCTAAATAGTTCAGATACTCTTTTATTAATTCACTTGTTTTATTTTGCCAAATTGAAAACCGAGAAACATGCACTAACATACTATTATGCTTTTGAAAAAAAGGAGTATCCTTTATTAAACCAGAACGTAATTGTCTAATGGCAATAGTAATGATATAACACATGATAGCATCTTGTAAAGATTTTGGTAATTTATTTGGAAAATTATCTTCTCTTTTTGTTGCTCGAGTTGCATCTCTATAATCTCTATAACTCTCCCAAAAAGTTAAAGCTTCCTCATCTTCATCAAATTCAAACTTATTATTATACCTCTTAACAGGTTCTATTGTTTCTCTGTCTACTCTATCAGGAAATTCTGCTAACGTATCTTCTATAACTTCTGTTAACAAATCTAATTTTTGGTAATCTGTATCATAATTTTCATTATTTACAGAAAAATAGTTTTTAGGTCCTATATAATTAGATGGCGGATTTAATAACTCAATAAAGTCTTCAGGAAATAAGTTTCCAATCATTGGAAGTTCTATAGTTTCCTCTTTATCTTTTATTTTCCATAAAGTTTCAGATGGATCATTCAAATCTTGTAAAACATTCGCAAATAGAGTTGCTGTATATCCTATATAAGATTTTTTATTAAAAAGCTCTAATAAACATTTAATATGACCATTAATGGTACTAGAAAATTCAGCGCCTTTTGCTCCAAGATTATTCAAAGATGCATTATCACATTCATCATCTAGAATCAATAAGCTTAATTCATTAAAATTAGGGTAGTTTATCTTTTTTTCATTCAACCAAAGGATTAAATTCTTTAAGATGCTTGTATTCTTTTTACAAACCAATATATTTTGGTGTGAAAATTGAAAATTAGCATCTGCTAAAGATTTACTAAAATCACTGTTATCAGAAGTAGGAATAATAATTTGATTCACGCCTCTGTAATCTCCACCATTCCCATAACTTGCTATATCAAAAACCCCTCTAAATCTTTCTGTTCCAACAACCTCTTTCTCTATTCTAATTTGAGTTTGTCTTCTCAAATCTTCCATTATCCCCGAAAAAACAATAATCAAATCGTATCCGATGTCAACAGCACTATTAATTACAGCATTAAAATTGGACGTCTTACCAGACTGAACGCTACCTACAACCATTCCTTTTACTAAAAAAGGAACGCTCGTCTTTGGATTACCAACCTTTGATATAATATTTAAACTACTGTTACTCGTTTCAAGGATTACTTTTTTAGTTCTACCAATCTTCTCAAGAAACTTTAAGTACCTATTCCGATAAGAAGTTAAATCATCTGGATTATTCCAATTAAATTTCTCTTGATTCAACCAAGAAATAGATTTATCTTTTCTTAAATCTATACTTGGATCCATTACCAGAGAAAAATGAATTCTACATTGAATAAGCTGATTTTTATACAATTGATCAAAATTAATTGTACTAAAATCCATTTTAAGAGCTGAACAAAATTCCTTCAACTTATTTTCTACAAATAATTTTACTTTTTCGTCAGTTAAAAAATTTTTAGTTACAAAACCTTCTTTTTCTAACTCTTCGTTATAGGCTTCATTTATATAATGTGAGAATGTAGTTTCAATCATAGTATTAATTTTTCATAAGTTCTTTTATAGGTTCAGGGATATTTTCAGAATTGATCCCGAGATTAGATAGGACTACATTTTTAATGAATTCCTTTTCAAATCCTTGAGCAAAAAGATTTGAAACTATAACTTCTAAATCTTTTGTCGAATAACCATCTTTCTCTTGATCATTATAAAAAGAAATATCATCTTCCTTCCGAATACTATTCAATGTATTAGAGGTAAGTTTTAGAAGTACATTTAGTTGAGAAAGCTGATGTTTAGAAAGAGAACTTTTAAACTCTTTTAGAATTGGAAATTCATCATTAAAAATAAGTAAAGTACCCTTATTAGTAAATTCTTTAACAAATAAAGAAGCACTTTTCTTGTTATCTGATATTACTCTACTTTTATTGTTTCTATTATAAAACTCTTTTTCAGCTTGATATACCAATTGTTCTATTGCATTTTTAAAAGCAACTTTTAATTCAAAAGGTATTTTAATTTGTGATTTAGATACATTTAAATGAAATATATGATCAGCTGAATTACCAATCTCAACTTTTAATCGAGCAAGCTTAAATCTATCTTGTTTTTTTATTATTTGTTGCCAACCACCAAATAATATTAATCGATTCTCACGGTAAACATAAATCCCTTCCATATCAGATAAACTTTTGTTTCGAGGAGTCCAAATATTTTCTGATTCTTTACTTTCTCCGATACTATTACTTGGTAAGACATAACCTTGTATTTCAACAAAGTCCGAATTATACTCCAAATTCGATGGTTGTAATGCCCTAACATTATATTTAGTAGGATCTGGAAATGGATTAAATGATTCTAATATGGTATTATTTATTCGTATTGTCAATTTGGGTACTTGATCACCATCTAAAAAACGATGAAATACAATTGATAAATAGTCTGAAGTGTCAAAAGTGATATCTGTTTTGAAGGCTTCTATTTTATTTTTATTTTCTAAGAAATCATCATATTTATAAAGATTATTCCAAACAATTAACGTCTGAACTTCAAAATTTGGATCACTTGCTATTTCATTTTTACTTAGAGTATAATATGAGTTCAATATAGATTCAATTTCCTCTTCAGAGTTTTTGATGATTTCCCATTTACCCGTTCTCTTTAAATGATTTACATCCCAAGTGTAACCAGTGAAATTGTTATCATTAATTGATTTAGAAATAACAGTAAAATTTCTAGTTTGCGAAAATGAAGCTGTTTTTAATCCTAATCCAAACCTACCTAAATCTTTTTTTTCTCTAATTTCTTCAGGTGATGTACTCGGAAACAACATACTTTTATATAAAATGTCTGCTGTCATTCCACATCCATTATCTGCAATAAATAGCGTAAATTGATTTGACTGATAATCTGATAAGATTTCAATTCTTTTCGCTTTTGCAGAAATTGAATTATCTATTAAGTCTGCAATAGCTGTTTCAAAACTATAGCCTTGTTCTGCTATTGATTTTATTAAAAATTCAGGATTTGGGGTTGCGTCAAAATAATTATTCATAGTGGAATAAACTTTATATCATAGTTTTTAGTTTTTTTGCTATACCTTCAGCCATTAGTACGGGTACTGCATTACCTATTTGCTTAAATATCGCGGTTCTACTTCCTTCAAAGTGAAAGTCATCTGGAAATGTTTGTATTCTTGCAGCTTCCCTTACACTAATAGATCTATTTTGATGTATATCAGGATGAATATAATAATGTCCATCCATAGCGATATGAGCTACAACAGTATGTGAAATACCAGTTCCATCAACAACTTGAAATCTATTTACAAACGTATTTACATTATTATGCTTAATTAATCGTTCTGGTAATTTAGAATAATTTAGCCTCTGTTTTCCATCATTCCATAAATCAACTGCTATACGATAAATTTCTCTATCATTTTCATTCGTTGGTCTTGCAAGATGTTGGGTAACAAAATTAAATGTTCCTCTTAATTTATTCTCTAACAAATAGCGAGTAGCTTTGGAAGCGTATTTAACGACTCCCATTGTCCCTTGACCATTTTGAAGTTTTGGAAGATCATCAAATAAATCCCTAAGAATTTCATTAGAATTCTCTTGTTTGTTAAACTCAGGATATGATAATTTCAACTCTTTTTTCCACCCAATAATAATAACACGCTTCCTATTTTGAAGAACATTAAAATCTTTTGAATTTAAACTATTATTAGAAGTAGGTGGTAATCTTAATTCATAACCTGCTTTTTCTACAGCTTTAAATATTTTTTCTAAATACTCTCCATTCTTAGCCGATAAAATCCCTGGTACATTTTCAAAGACAAACATCTTAGGTCGATACTCTTCTAAAAATTTCACATAAAACTTATATAAAAAATTACGAGGATCGTCTTCCATTCTTTTAGGATCTCTAGCTCTTCCTGCTACAGAATAGGCTTGACAAGGAGGTCCCCCTATAATGAAATCAATATCTTCTTTAGAAATACCATTTAAATCTAAATTCTTATTAATACGTTCAAAAATAGATGGTATAGTTTTTTCTGAAATCTCACTATTAATAACACTATCTTTTATATTTTCTGGTAGATAACTCCATAAAGATTCACGATCAATATAATCTTTTAAATATTTTTCATAAACTTTAAGTTCTCCTATTTCTTTTAAATGATGAAAAGCTGTTCTTGTTTTTATAGTATCGCAAGCATCTTTATTCATTTCCACGTGCGCAATTGGCTGTAAACCTGCACGTACAAAACCTTCAGATAAACCTCCAGCACCTGCAAATAAATCTATAAAATTTAATTTTCGTTCATTCATAATACAAAGCAAATTATTCATAGCGTCAAGATTTGTCGCTATAATTATTTTCAGCCACTAATTTAGTCCATTTACGAACTTTTTACTAATTTAATTTATCACTTCTGTAAACCAAAATTACAGAACACTAATTAATAAAAAATACGTAAAACCGTAACTACATTAAAATATCATTGAAGAATATAGCAAAAGGAAGCATTTCAATAATAGAAATCCCAACTATTTTAGAAGAACCCATAGATCTAAAATTCACAGATTATTCGATCTATTGTTCTTTATGCAACATAGAGATTGTTTAAAAAATCAATTAATAAAAGATGGAGACGATGTATGTTGTGAAGATTGTAACCGTAAGATAATTTTCAGAATTATAAAAATTTAGAATACAATCTCATAATTTTTATATTGAAACAAATAAAATGTGACTTCGAAAACCTCAGCCAATAAGAAAACCTTTCCTAAAACATCCGCTATGATATTCTTCTGGTATTGAACGTAAATCATCTAAATACAATTTCAACTATTTCTTCTTCATTTACAGCGTATCTCTTATTCAATAAATTCATCAGGTATAAATTTTCATTTTGTTTAGCAGAAGCGAATTCATAATATTGTAAACTGACTGATCGAGTAACTTCTTCTTGATTATATTCATTTTGATTTTCAATTTTATCTATCATTCTTGATTGATAATTCTTTTGATCAAAGTACCTAAAAATATTCTCGAACAACTGAAAATTAGTTACAGAAATAGATTCGTTTAACACATAATTCCAAAGTTTAATTTGTTCATATTTTATATCACTTTCTACCTTCCGAATTTGTATGTGTAGAGTTCTCGCTTTGGAATAACAGTTTATATGTAAAGCATTTTTCTTTTCAAATTGTAATTCAGTTTTCAAAAGCTCCAAATGCCTTATCTTAATGGTATGCATACGTTTTAAGAATTGATTAAAAGCTCTTTTTCTGAAATAAATCTTCTTAATTGCTGAAGTTCATTAATTTTAATCGTTGATTTTTCGAGATTATCTTGTAAAAAAAGATTATCTATTTCTTCATTAACAATTGATAATTGAGCTAATATTTTACCGTGTAACAACGATTTATAATTAAGTTGATCAAAGTATTTGTAAATTTCAATGAGATAATCAATACTATTTGTATTTACTTTTACCGACAAAGTATAATTCCAAAGTTTATCTTGTTCTTGATTAATTGCATTATTTAGGTTTTTAAGTCTGATATGACAATCTCTTGCTTTTGCGTAATTCTTACAATAAATCGCATGTTTTTTATCAACTTGAAGTTCTGCTCGAATAAATTCTAAATGTTTGATTTTCTTTGTTTCCATAGTTTATAAAAAAATAAATTACAAACAAGTTTTTTAACGCCTAAAAACCACGACTAATTATTTTACTTCATTACTAATTTTTTGAAACAATTCAATCACATCTTCGTTATAGGTATATTTTTCTAAAATAGCCGATAGTTTATTCATCAAAACCTCCGAATTATTCGCAATTTCCCAAGCAGCTTCTTCCTCGGTTTCAAACTTGATGTTATCTTTTAAAACCATAACATACTTATCAGTATTGTATAAATAGTCAAAGTCAGCAGAAAAAATACGTTCAAATTCATCTTTATAATTATCATTATTTGTAGAAAAAACACTTTTGAAAATTTGAAGTCCTACTAAAGGTTCATAAATAAAACAGATGTCACCCCAATTTTCACCTTTACCTAATGTCCATCTATAATCATGGTTACCATCGTAATAATCATGGTCAAAATAAAATTTACTTGTATTAAAATTTATTCGACCTAATTTATCTGAGAATAAGCTTAACCATTCTTCTTTTAAATTATTTAAGTCTAATAGAGCGTTATTCAATGTATTCCAATCTTCTTTGTTATTATTTTCTTTAAAGTAATTATTTAAGTTTTCCATGTAAAATTTATTTTTTAGTGATTGTATTTCCCAAAATTGGATGTAATTCTTTATAAAGAATTTAAACCAACTGTTCTCTTCAAGTTTATCAGTACATTCTGTTAACCAATCTCTTAATTCAGTAACAAATGACCAATTTGTAATAAAACCTTTTGTTTCATCTAATTTTAGATAATCTAAACTAATGTTGTCAGATTTTTCTAATGACAATTCTGTGTAAGATTTCCCGCTAAATCCGCTGAGATAAACCAAACGTGATATATGCTTATTTTCAGCTTTATCTAAATCTTTACCATGAAATGTGTAAATATGATCGTACCAATAGCGATACAATTGATTTGCCTGATCTTTCGCTTCATTGGATTTATTCTCAATCACAACAGAAATCTTTTGTGGACTTGTTGCTTTTATTACAATATCAGCATTCTTATCTTCTGAGGTAATTTCCCAATCATACTTTATATTTTCGTCAAAATCAATTTCTATTTTCTTTAGAAATGAATTCAAAAATAAAGTTCCTAAACCATGATTTGCAGAAGGATTTAAGAAATATGCAACAATTTTAGAGTGTTTTGTTTCTGTAATTCCAAAAATAGAATGCATAAAATCAAATGCATTGAAGTCGTCACCTTTTGTTTCTTTTTCACTCCATTGTTTTTCTATTGACTTATATTCTTCAATAAAATTGGTTATTAATTCATTATTCATTTATAAATGGTTAAATGTTAATTATTATATTTTTTATATAATTTAGTTATAGTATTTTTTAAATCTTCTCGATAAATTTCTGGTTCTAAAACTTCACAGTTATCTCCAAATTTTAAGATTTCCATTTTCAATTCATGTGTTGGATGAACGAATAAATTTATCGTAAATGTATCAGCTTCTTCTTTGATAATTTCTTGAGAATGATGCAGAGGTAAAGATGTTAAATAATTGAATTGCGTATTGTCAAACCGTAAAACAACATTCACAGGATTACCATAGTTTTCAATTCCAAAAGCATGTTGATACATTTCGTCTACATCATAATCAACTGGAGAAAACTTTTCGTTTAATACTCTGATACTTGAAATCCTATCCAATCCATAGTTTCTTATTGCTTTTTTATCAAGATCATAGGCGATTAAATAGAATCTTTTCATCGCTTCTTTTATCGCAATTGGCGCGCATTTTCTTTTTGTTGCCTCGGTCCAATAGCTATTAAGTGTAAAGGAGAGTATGCTCTTATTTTTGATAGCTTCAACTACATCATAGAAATATTCTGTAGCAATTATTTGTTTTTTCTCTAAATGTATATATTTATTTACATTTTCAGACTGTTGCAAAATACTTGTTAATGCAATAGATTCTACTATCTTATCTTTATGTACATCATTTACAACTTTTTCTATTTTATAAACTTTTTGTCTTTTATCATACTTTATTTCATAACCAAACAACTCCTCAATGGTTTCAAAATCACGACGTATTGTTTTTTCATTTTTTATGTACGCAGAATCTAATCTTAATAAATAAGTCTGAATCTCTACCATAGTTGATGGTTTATTTTTCAGAAATCGTATAACGCTATACATACGTTGCATTGCATAACTTTTTGACATAAAATTATTTTCCACAAATGTATTCATAGGAATGTACATTTTATGTACAACCAAATACATTACTTTGATATATAATTCAAAATAATAAAAATGAATCAAGATGAAATTATTTTAAAAATAGTGTAAGGTTGTAGAATTCAAAGTATCTATTAATCATTGAATACAAGTTTTTTTTAACCTCATCAAACGATCTCAGAAAATATTATTTATATAACGCCCTCTCATATCTCACATCTAAATTCTGTTCCTAAAATACATAATACTTAGAACTCATTACTTAGAACTTAATAATCCGTCATTGCTGAAAAGTCGAGATTACTGTAAATAAGATTTTTTAAACCGACATACGATTTGCAGACGAGTTTCAATCCATTGAAACGAACGTAAAAAAGATTAGTGAGCGATAGCGAATCATTTAAGATTTTTAGTGAGTAAAATGAAGATTGAACGTCGAAAATCGAAGTCTTGATTTTTTGTAATCACATACTCTGTTAGCACAGACTTTGCATTAAGGTAAAAGTTTAGAAATGTACCTAAGCTCCACTGGAGCTTCTCCTCTTAATTTCAAATTCTTAATCTCAAATGTTTTTGTGTCAAGACTTCCCCGAAGGGTACATGAATTCATATGAAAACAATAATAACTCATGATAAAAATGAACATATAATTATTATCAACTTGTAACAATTTTACCTAAGCTCCACTAACTCCTTTCAAGAAGGGAATTATCTCCCTGATTTTGTATATTTATCGTTTAGTCTACGATACAACGTTTTGCAAACGTTACTCTGACTGACGAATCAAGCCACCTGAGCAAAATCGAAGGGTAATTCAGCTTAACTTATAGTTATTATTAACATAATTACAATTACTAAATGTCATCTTGAACTCGTTTCAAGATCTCATCAAACGTGTTACTTAAAGGAATCGAGAAATCTCAGTCTATACTTTTGATTTCGACTCCGCTATTAGATTTGTATTCAATAACTTTAATTAGTAACAAAGAAAAGAAATCTGAACAACCAGAGGGAATAGGTGAACTAGTTCGGCTCTTAAACAGCAAGGTTTATACTGAGCATTAGTCCTATTTCCCTCTTTGGTTTATAGTGCCATTTAGAATGTGAAGCATCGAGGCTTATTAATAGCGTTAGCAATAAAACCAATTGGTTGCCAGAGTTATTTTCCTAAATCTAAATTTATGAAAAAAAATGTAATTGGTATTGACGTATCTAGAGATACACTTGATTATTGCATCTTGGATGTAGAGAGTCATTTAAAAATTGATAAAGGAACCATTGCTAATGAAGAAAAAGCTATACTGAAGTGGTTAGGAGATTTTGATGTTAAAAATACAATAATCAGTTTTGAGCACACAGGTCACTACGGAGCCCTATTAGCCTGGATTTTGGAAGATTCAAAATTTGTTTATTATATAATCAATCCCTTAGATCTCCAGCGTTCGTTGGGCATTCAGCGTGGGAAATCTGATGTTGTTGATGCTTACAGAATCGCAGAGTATACCATTGGGAATAAACATAAATTAAGCCCATTTAAACTTCCAAGTGAAGGTTTACGGAAATTAAAAGTATTAATGACAGCCAGAGAACGTTATGTAAAAATTGCTGTACAGATTAAAAACAGTTTGAAAGCCGAAGAGATTTTAGCAACGAAAGTGGATATAAAAAAGCTAATTAGACTTGAAAATCAACAATTAAATATCATTGAAAAAACGATCAAGACTTTAGAAAAAGAGATGATGGATATGTTGAAATCTATAGATGAATTAAATCTTTCATACAAAAAAATTACTGGAATAATTGGTGTAGGTCCCATTACTGCATTGAAATGTATTATTGAAACGGATAATTTTATGAAGTTTACTGATGCGCGCAAATTCAATTGTCATTGTGGTTTAGCACCGTTTCCATATCAATCAGGAAGCAGTATAAAAGGGCGAACCAAAACACATTTTCTTAGAGATAAAACTCTTAAAGCTATTTTGTTTAATGCTGCTGGATCAGCTATACAACACGATCCACAATTGAGAAACTATTATCTCAATAAGATTGAAAAAGGGAAACATAAATTAACCATTCTTAATGCTGTAGCAAACAAAATTGTACTTAGAATATTTGCTGTGGTAAAAAGAGATGAACCTTTTGTGAAATTAAGTGCTTAAAAATTTGGATTTATCTTAGAATGCTCAATGACATTTCCAATCAGATACTACTTTTTACATAATACATAGTACAACTCTAAAATCTCTATTCTCACATCTAAAATCTCAATTCTAATATCTACTTACTACATTATACCATCCTCTCAATACTCATATCTACTTAATACATATTATATCGTACACTCAACAAACTGCTGTAAAAACTAAAAGAAAATCCGTAAAAATTTAAAGAATACACATGTATTATTTTCTGAAATTTGTAAATAAAACATCGAACGGATTTGGAGAAGAAATACAACATACAAGAGTTTGCAGAATACACCAATATAAAAGGCGTTAAGAATCATCAAATACATCTGACAGATTACGATATGCACCCCAATATTCGAAAACAATCAGCCCCCATTCAGATTGATTTCTACCTATTGGCTATTAAGCTCAATTTCGATAAGACTATTTTTTATGGACAAACCGAATTTGATCCTGCAGAATCCTTTGTTTACCTCGACCAACCCGATGATATTATCCAATGGGATATCGACAACCCCATTTCGGGCTATCACATTTTAATTGATTCGAGCCTCTTTAAGAAAATAGCAAGAACATACAGTTTCACACATTACGGTAATCACGAAGGACTTTTCATCACAAAAGAAGAAGAAAAAATTATAACCGATTTGTTTCAAAAAGCATTTACGGAATACAACCGAAGCCAAAATTTTTCGAAAGACATTGTAGTTTCCTATGCTTCTCTAATTCTTTCTTATATTCAGAATTTTTACAACCGTCAGTTCGATTCCCGAAAAGAATTATACAACAAAACCGTTTCAGATTTCTATAAAAATTTAGAGAACTATTACGACAATTCGCAAGAAATAAAGATGCCTAATGTTTCCTATTTTTCGGAATTAGCTAATTTATCTTCCAATTATTTTGGCGATTTAATCAAGCATTTTACGGGTAATTCTCCACAGGAACATATTCATCAGCATATCATTCAGATTGCGAAAACCAAATTAAGAAACACTTCGCATACTATAAGCGAAATAGCGTATAGCTTAGGATTTGAGTATCCTTCTTATTTTACAACATTTTTCAAAAAAGAAACAGGTATTTCCCCTACTCTTTTCCGTAATCAGTAAATTGTTGAAGCATTAAGGTAAAATGTTTAAGAACCTACCGTATAACATTAATGAACTTTGTCTCATCAGATAATTTTAAAAATTACAAGAATGAAAACGGTAAAATTCAAAAACAAAAATTGGGAAGTTGCAGCAATCCTTCAATTCCCAGAAAACTTTGACGAAAATCAAAAATATCCTGCCATAGTTTGTGCACACCCAATCAGCAGTTGCAAGGAACAAACCGCAGGTAATATATATGGTAAAGCATTAGCTGATGCAGGTTTTGTTACATTAGCTTTTGATGCCTCACATCAGGGCGAAAGCGGTGGTGAGCCCAGATTTTTAGAAGACCCTTCTACCCGTGTAGAGGATTTCCGTTGTGCAGTAGATTATCTAACTACACTTGCTTTTGTAGACAAGAATAAAATCGGTGTTTTGGGTGTTTGTGGTGGCGGAGGTTATGCTGCCAATGCAGCGATGACCGAAAGAAGATTTAAGGCGGTAGTGACTGTTGTAGGTGCCAATTATGGTCGATTGATGCGTGAAGGCGACCTTTCTGCCGATGCAGCAATCAAAACATTAGAAACCATTGCAGACCAGCGTACAGCAGAAGCTAACGGAGCAGAACCATTGATTACCGTTTATGTAGCCCCAAATGAAGACGCAAGAATACAGGCAGGATTAAACGATATTGATATCGTAGAAGCGGTTGATTACTATACCACTCCAAGAGGACAGCACCCCAATTCTCCCAATAAACTGTTGTTTTCAGGATTAGCTCCCGCAGTTGCGTTTGATGCTTTTCATTTAGCAGACCATTTACTAACACAGCCTTTACATATTGTGATTGGAGATAAGGTCGGAGCATTTGGTTCGTATAGAGACGGTTATGAGCTGTTCAATAAAGCAGCCTCAAAAGATAAAAGTATTCAGGTTGTTTCAGGAGCAAGTCATTATGATTTATACGATATTCCCGAATACACTTCTCAGGCTTTGGACAAAATAATTCCATTTTTCAAAAAAAATCTTGCCTAAAAGTAAAGGTAAACCAACACAAAAGTCGGAAGTTCTATTCTCCCGACTTTTGTGTATAAAAAATATGACTAAGATTGATAATTCTTGTACAAATCAATGTTTTGGATAGAATATAAACGAACAAATTTTATGCGAAACTGAAATGAATTCAGCTTAACGTTTTGTTATTTTAGTACATTTTACATACGACTTTATACATTTTACATCTTAACATTTTACAATCCTCTCAATACTAATATCTAAAATCTACTTTTTACTTTTTACAATTCAAGAATCTAATCTGTAATAATACTTAATACTCATTCTCAATCACAAAAAAACCGTTCTCGAAGAGAAAACACATCAAAAAAAACAATTCAATTTCAGAAATACCAATCATTTTGAAATTAGTATATTAGCCAATATCACGAAATAGTTTATCCAAAAGCAATATACAATATGAACATCAGTAACATAGCCCTAAAATGTAAGATCAATCAAAACGATTTGCAAGAATTAATATATGGTAATATTACAATCGGAATTGAAAAAAGATTAGACGTTTCCAAAGAATCTCTGCAAAATTTTATCTACGGTCACGTTGACGAAGAAATTTCGCGAAAATTTAATCTTGCGAAGGAGGACTTACAATTCCTACGCTATCAAAAAGGCGGAGATGGAGCGATAGGAATGATTATGGGATTGCTTTTAATAAAATAGAACCAGATAAAATACCAACTTGCGACAATGAACCCGCTTAATTTTCATTTTAAAAAGCCAGATACTGATTTAGTCGACTTTGTCTATGCGTTTTCGACTTTGACGAATGTCGCAGAGATAGATAAAGGAATTATTATCCCAAATGGAAAAATTGATTTGATGTGGTGTAAAACGAAAGATAAATGTTTTTGTGTCAAGACTTCCCCGAAGGGCATATGAATTCATTTAAAAACAATAATAACTCATGAATAAAAATGAACATATAATTATTATCAACTTGTAACAATTTTACCTAAGCTCCACTAACTCCATTCAAGAAGGGAATTATGTATATTTATCGTCTAAGTCTTCGATACAACGTTTTGCAAACGTCACTCTGACTGACAAATCAAGCCTCCTGAGCAAAATCAAAGGATAATTCAGCTTAACTTATACGTTATTATTAACATAATTGCATTTACTAAATGTCATCTTGAACTCGTTTCAGAATCTCATCAAATAAATAATCCAGACTTATATAAATTATAAAAAAATCCAGACGATATGTCTGGATTTTTTATGATCAATTTTTAAATTTAATTAGATAATCTAATAACTGGATTAACTAAAGCTTCTTGACAATTTTGAAGCTTTACTCTTAAATATTGTGGATTACCATAATTTACTCCTTGTCGTTTAGTTTGCACTTTAACAAGAATAATTCCTTCATTTTCGAATTCTGTATATAATCTGTCTATGTTATAATACATAACTCCTGCTCCTGAATGACTATATTTTAACTGAGAATTTAGAATATCTTCTACCTCTAAAATTTCTTTGATTGGATTTCCATCTTTATCTAATAAAGGTAAATTATTATCCGGATCCTCATCTTCGTCAGGAAGCGTATAAATACCACCAAACTTAACTACTTTTGCAAAAGAAATTTCATATTCTGTACAAAAATCGGGACTTTTAATTGCTAAAAAGTCTGCTGCACAAATTTTTGTCACTTCTTTTGAATCTTCTTGTCCTTCGAATAACATCATTGGCGCAACACGAATATCATGAACATGTAAACCATCTCCTAAGTTTACAGAAACCGTATTAAATTGCTGAATTTCGAAAGAATCGAATGGGATTGTAATTGGTTTAGATATTACAGCTCTACGTTTATTTTTAAAGTTAAACAAACCTATATCTAAAATTCTAAATTTCTCCATATTCTCTTCTCCTACTTTTGTATCACCTAAATAATAAACAATTTTAAAATTTCCTAATTGTAATAAACTCAAGTTTAAGACATTAATATTTGGATAAGCCAATGTTACTTGAATTTGATCTCCAGGTCGAGCAGCTTGTCTCAAATGTGTACGTAAAAATTGTTGATTCAACACCCCTGCCGTTGCATTAAATAAGGTGTAACTATCATAATTATCATCTACAGCATAATAAGGATGTACTACAGAAGATAAACTACTTGCAACATTCAACACTTCTGAACGGTTACCCCAAGTGACATCATGTGTAAATTCATTCAACTTAATATCTACATTTTTGATACCTGTTAAATCTGTTCCATCTATATCTTTTTGTTCCGTTGGATAAAGTAATGATGAAGGTGGGTTGACAGTAATATCGCCTAGCGGTTTATAATTTGGATCGGTTACAAGTTCCTCTTCTTCTATATATGCATGGAAGACAGTAGCCAAATCAGCTACAGAAAGTAAAGAACCTAATTGTACACGAACCCCATTATAAGCTACATGAGTACCATTGCTTTTGGCAGGAATAAAAGAAAAATCGAATACATTATCTCCTTTCAATAAATCTAATACGCCTCCTTTTACACCAAACGACGTTCCTGCATTCTCATTTGTAATGCCTATTGGGATACCGCTTGTTAATCCAATATCATTTGGATCAGTAGCACTAGTATATCGCCCTACTACCGATAAACCTCCAGCGACTTTAAGTCCAGAATATTGTTCACCTAATTTTATGGATACTTTTTTTCCTTTTAACTCTTCAGCCGTATATAAAACACGTTTAGATTTTGGATCATTTGGATCAGATAATTTTGTAAAATATAAATCTACACCTACAGTACCAATTCCCAAAACAACAACACCTCCAGTAATTGTTGCATAATCAGCACGGTTTCCATTTACTGCTTTTTCTTTATTAGCAACACCACTTAATCCAGAACTCCAATCTCTAACATCTGTTGCAAAAATCTTTTTCTTAACAATATCACAATCTTTTAAATCATAAACAATCAATTTTATCGTTGTATATGTATTACATCCTACTCTAGCTCCACCTGTAGTAGTCGCTTCTATTGTATAAGAATATTCTCCTTTCTTAAGATTTGAAACTGTATTTCCATCAACTTTTTTACCATCAGCATCATAAACTGTAATGGTAGAAGGGAATTTTGTTGACACAGTAGGAAAAGTAAAACTTGTTCCTTGTTCTGCTGCAAAAGCATTGATATTATCAGGTAGAGTAATTGTATTCTCTTCAGATGGTATAACCAATACAGGAGCTGTATAACTATCAAATCTACTTACCGCTAAGGTATGATAGATATTTGCTTTTCGTCTTACATAAAAAGGTTTTGTTACATTTTCTACGATTATCGAATTTTTGCCATCAACTTTTATACTTCCAATTGATCCTATGGTTGACTCACCACTACTCTCACCTGACGGAGGTGTAATATTTAGCATATTATCAGAATTAGTCCAAGTTACTCCTTTATCAAAACTAATTTCCCAACTATATTTTCTACCAACTAAAGAAAATGGTGTAGAACTACCTCCACCTGCATTTTGTTCTACAATTTTCGCACTAGAATTATAACATACCCCAGAATTTTCTACAAAAATACTCCCTGGATCCCAACCAGAATAAGGAGATTCACTTCCCAAAAAAGTAACAGCAATATCTTGACAAACACCAACCATATTACATAGTGTATAATAAATAGCACCTGTTGGTTTCACTGCGGCAGCTGTAGTAGTAATTTCTCCTGTTGTAGTATTCAAACTAATTCCATTAGGCCAAGTTCCTTTTGGAGAGATCTTAGCATTCTGTTCTATTCCAGAAAAAATAAATCCTTGTCCAGCTATACCTCCATTATAAATATCATTTGAACTAACAGTTGAATATGTTTTAGGGCCAGCAACCCAATCATAAACATCAGTATTTCCTTTAATAGATACGCCTAAATCCTGTTTTACTGTAATTTTTGCAATTGAAGATACGCCTAACAAATTTGTAATTTGATATTCTAACGGATTAGTTAATGCTGGAGCATTTGCTGCAATTACTAATTGCCCATTTGTATCAATTGAATAACCTGTAGGCCAAGTACCCAATGGAATTATAGATGAATTTTTACCTGTTCCATTCAAAACAATACTTCCTACAACTTTAGAATACGAATCATTACCAATGATTGAATATACTCCTCCCTCTAATGTGGTTGTGATAGCATCATCATTCGCTTTGATAATATCATCAATAACTCCATTTTGTGGATTACAATCTATTATATCAGCCGAAGGATCAACAACTTCTTCTAAAACGATGTCATCTATATAAAAATCATTTCCTGTTTCACTCGTCGTATAGTTATTTCTTAAAGAAACAGCGATATCTGTATTACAATTTTGATCAGTCGGTGTAGTAAAAGTCCAAAATAACTGTTCCCATTTATTGGCTTCACTTAATTTCAAAGTCTTTTGATTATTCCCAGTTAAATTACTACCTAGAAGCTGTTCTGTAAGAATATTTTGCGCCTCCATTTTAAGGTCAAATACACTACTACCATTACCCATTACCCAAGCTGATAATTTGTATGTTGTACCTGTTTTCAGGGTAACAGCTCTGCGATAATACTGATTTCTTATCGTACCAGCATTAACAACCATTACAGCTCCATTTGTATTGGCTGTATGATCCGAAACACTTAACCACCAACTTCCAGTTCCAGCTGTACCATTATCAAATACATCTTTCAAATTAGCTGGTGCGACTACAACATAATAACCATCACTGATATTTTTTAGCCATCCATTATAATTAGTTAATCCATAGTTGCTTGCAGGTGTACCGATAGGATTATCCTTACAAGTTGGTCTTGTTGCAGCGACGTAATATGATGTTGCAGCCCTATAATAAGGTGTACATGTATAAGGTGAAACTTCTAAATTTAAATCATTACCAGCTTGTGGTACATAAGGAGATGATTTTCGTGTAGTTGATTGTCCAAAATCTTCTTTAAAGATGATTTGTGCATTAGTTTGTTGTAAAGCAAACAACGCAAGTAAACCTATAAGATTCTTTTTTATATTTAATTCCATATTGTAATTTCTAAAGATTCAACGAATCATTAACCCCTATTAACTACTTAACCTTTAGCACAATATTCATAAAAGAACCATTTCTAATAATAGCATTAGGCGTTACTTTGTATGTAAGAATTCCATTATCATCTACTTTTATATCTGTAAAAACAGTATTATCTGCATATGTTACAAAATATTCATAATGATCTGCTTTTAATACAATCTCTTGAAGACCATTGCTTGTCGTACTAGTTGCAATCGGAGTTTTAAATTGTTGTTGATACAAATCGTGTAACTTTACTGTAAAAATAGACGTTGTATTATCATAAGTATACGACAAATTTGATGTATCTACTACTCTACTGTCTGTTACCACTGTAGGTAATACAATAGAAGGCATGTAAAAGAATCCTGAATTCCCATTTCCAGAAGATAATTTAACCCAAACAAGGCCATCAAAATAATAAAAACCTTCTGCATTTATATTAACAGCTGTACCTGTCTGAGAACCTGTACTAATATTATTAATAAAAACCATTGTAGACTTATCTACATTAAGCATCGATTGTGCTCTCTCTCTATCAACTCTTGGAATTAAAACACCTTCTACAGTTTCTAAAGTTCCTGTTGAATTAACTGCTGTAACATCTAATGTCGCTTTAGGATCATTAGTTCCAATACCTACCTGAGCCAAAACAAATACTGAGGGTGCAGCAAATGCAATAGCAAGTAAAACTTTTTTCATAATTTTTTTATTAATTAAACCAACTTAAAACTACAAAGTATAATAGGAAGACATGATGATATTTATCAAATACAGACATTTATAAATAACTTAATTCTTTATAAAAAGAATAATTCCTTATGTCCCATACAATTAAAAACAAACTCATTTTAAATGACTTAAATCAATATGATTTTTAACACTTTATAGGTTAGTTGTGAAAAATCATATAATCTTCATTTTTTTTTGGATTAAATAAAATTTCAAATAAATAAAATAGAAATAACATAAATTTTCATTTACCAAACCTCTTTTTATTAATTTTAAATTGGAAATAACAGATTATTTTCATATGATATTGTAAGTAAGGTCGTAAGTTGAATACGTTTTCTATTTATAAAGTATCCCGTTTGTACTTTAGCTGAGTACAAATTATTCTCAGTTAGATTAGAAGTTTCTAATTGTTTTATAAGTAATGATTAAAATATAAAAACTAACTCAGCTAAGCAAACAGAACATTATATTTCAAAATTTTTAATAACAACTTTACCTTTTCATTTTTAAAATAGTATTTTGCATAGATGAATGTTTTCTCTTATCATATCGCAAAGCTTAGTCATTTTCAAGCCTTTAAATTGATGCTTTTTCCTTTGAAAACAAGTGAAATTATTGGATTGAGTCATTCCGAAACGATGTCTGCTATGAAATTAGGTTCGCCTATTTTTTCGAAAACGAGAATTTTTAACCAAACTATTGTTGTATTTGCACAATGGGAAGATGAAAAATCTTTAGAAAACTTTCTAAAAAATAATTCATATGGTAAACTTTTAGCGAGAGGCTGGCATGTTCGATTAGATTTTTTAAGACAATGGGGAAATATTTCTGGTTTTCAAATTCCGACAGAAAAAATGGAGGAAAACAGGAAAAATGAGCCTGTTGTTGCGGTAACAATTGCACGAATGAAATACACAGAAATTCCTCGTTTTCTACGCTGGGGAAGACCTGTTGAGAAGTTAGTTCGAGATCACAAAGGCACTACACTTTCGTTGGCTTCTATTCGATATCCCAATATTATTTCGACATTTTCGATTTGGAAATCTCAATCAGAAATGACGGATATGGTGAATGGACATAGCAAAATGCCTGATCCAAAAAGACATGCTAACGCAATGAAAGAGCGTAATCGAAAGGATTTTCATTTTGAATTTACAACTCTTCGTTTTAAGCCAATTTCTGAACATGGACAATGGAATAATTGCAATTCTTTTCTTCCTAAAATTAAAAATATTTAGATGAATTTAGCTTTTACAATGCAAAAATTTCAGGATTGGTTTACGCAACAATGGGTGATTCTTTGGGGAAGAAAAATTAATCCAACTGATTTTCCGTGGTTGATTGCTCCTTTCGGTGAATTGTACGGAATTGGTGAAGAGTTTATGTATCAATTAGCAAAAAAAGAGAATTTAATTATCGCTCGAAATTCAACTTCAAAAGGATTATTAAGTTCTATTCATGAATTAAATTTAACAGATCATCAGCTAGAAAATCTATCAAAAAAAGTGATTGCTTTTTATGAAGCTACAGCAAATTACGATTTAGAATTTAATGTAAAATGGAATCCTTATTTTTCATTTTTTGGTTATTTGGTCAACCGATTATTTAGCCAACGGATTAATCAATTAAATATTCCGACAAAAAATATTGCGCAATCCGAAGATTTGGTAAGTGAAATTATTACGCTAAATCACCCGCAAAACAATAAAACTATTTACACCATTTGGTTGAGAAAATTCAAAACTTCAGGTAAAGTGATTTATTCGGGAATTTACGGAACCTGTACACTTCCTTCTGGAAAAACGTGTATCAAAGCTGTTTTTCCTTTACCAAAAGGTAATGCAACGGTTATTATGAAACCAAGCGTTGGTCTTGAAAATGAATTGATTTTAGATTCGAGTGGAAAACAATTTGGCGATGCTGGTTTCTACTTTTTATTGAATGATGCAAAACACAATTATTGGGCACAATTTATTTCTTCGTTTACTGATCAATTAATTGTAAAAGAAAAAGATAATCATTTACGAGCAATTCAGACACTAAAACTTTGGGGATGTAAAGTTTCACAATTTACATATCGCATTCAGAAGAAACCCAAATAAAACCATTTCTTCACATAAATTTACAAATAGTTTTAATTAGCTTTATATTATGAATCATTCAGAAATATTTTACAAAGTTGATATCGTTGTGATTGGTGCTGGACAAGCTGGTTTATCTGCGGCCTATCATCTCAAAAAAAGAGGAATAAACCCCGGAAAAGGTTTTGTGATTTTAGATGACGAACCACATGCTGGCGGTGCTTGGCAACATAGATGGGATTCGTTGACATTGAGTATAGTGAATGGAATTAATGATTTACCAGGCTTGACTTTTTCTGAAGCTGTACATATACAAGACAAGGAATTGCAAGCGAATAAAGCTGTTCCTGCTTATTACGAAAAGTATGAAAAAGAATATGATTTTCCCATTATTAGACCATTGCGCGTTGATAAAGTAGAAGAAAATAATGGTCGATTTCTTATCCGAACAAATGGTGTTCAATTTAGTGCAAGAGGAATTGTAAATGCAACAGGAACATGGAAAACGCCTAATATTCCTCATTATCCTGGAATCGAAAAGTTTGAAGGAAGACAATTGCATACCAATCAATATAAAAATGCCGAAGAATTTATTGGACAACATGTGATTATTGTGGGAGGTGGAATCTCTGCCGTTCAATTATTAGGCGAAATCTCAAAAGTTACCGAAACAACTTGGGTAACAAGAAGACCGCCCGATTTTAGAGATAACAAATTCACCGAAGAATTAAGACGAGAAGCCGTAGCAATGGTAGATAAACGCGTGAGAGAAGGCTTGCCTACTCAATCGGTAGTTTCAGTTACTGGATTACCTATTACCCCTGCAATCGAAAGTTTGTTGCATACAGATGTTTTAGATCGAAAACCGATGTTCGATGAAATTACAGAAAAGGGCGTTAAATGGAACGACGGAACGGTATTAAATGCTGATGTAATCTTTTGGAATATTGGATTTCGACATTCATTGGACCATCTTGCTCCTCTTCATTTACAAAATGAAAAAGGTGGAATTGAAATGAGTGGAAAATTAGCTACACAAGTTGCAAAAGATCCAAGAATTCATTTAACGGGATACGGTCCATCTGCCTCTACAATTGGTGCAAATAGAGCCGGCTCAGCTGTTGCAAGAGAAATAATTGCTTATTTAGGTTTATAACTTTAACATTTATTTAATCAACGTATTTAGTATTAAATAATTACATATAAAAATCTAATATTAAATGGATAATTTAGTTGATTAGAGCGAATTATAATTAAATTTTTTCATTATAAATAATCAATAATTTTATGAGTTCTATGATTTTAATTAGTGGAATTCACAATCCTAACGATTATATTTGTAAAAATTTAAAATTAGTAATGACAGCAGTAATCATTATCTTTGTTATACATTGGTATGCTTCTTTATTTTTCCAAACTTTTTTTCATCACCGATATGCATCACATGCAATGTTTACGATGTCAAGAGCTTGGGAAAAAATCTTTCACGTTTTAGCGTGGATTTTTCAAGGTTCATCTTATCTAAGTCCCTACACATACGGGGTTATGCACAGACATCATCACGCGTATGCAGACACAGAAAAGGATCCACATTCGCCACAATATGATCCAAATTTCTTTGCGATGATGTGGAGAACACGTATTGTTTACAACGAAATTGACCACGATAAAACACAAGTTTTAGAAAAATTCAAAAAAGGTGTTCCTTCTTGGCGTTCTTGGGATAGATTTGCTGGAAATAATGCTGTACGTTTAGCTTGGGTAATCATTTACATATTAATTTATGTTGCTGTTGACGCACCACTTTGGACGTATTTTGTATTCATTCCAATGCAAGTTTTAATGAGCCCACTACATGGTGTAATCATCAACTGGTTTTCACACAAATTAGGTTACCGTAATTATGATGTTGGAGATACTTCGACAAACTTGATGCCGATTGACTGGTTAATGTGGGGAGAATGTTTGCATAACAATCACCATAAATTTGGTGGACGTCCTAATTTCGCAGTTAAGAAATGGGAATTCGATCCGATGTATCCATGCATTTGGGCAATGAATAAACTGAATATTATTCAGTTCAAAAAAGGTAAATTAGACACCGATTATATGTAAAATGAAAGCGATTCAAATTATTGAATCGCTTTTTTTATTTCTTCTGATAAACAATACTTTCTATATATTTTTTGAAAAATAGTTTGTTTTCGACGATTTCAAAATACGACATAAAACTTTGTTGCATTTTAGGTAATTGAGAAATATCCAAACCAATAACAATTCTAAAAAAGCTTAACATTACGTTCGTTACACTTTTTTGCCAACCTTTCTGATTTTGTACAAAATCAACATAAAACCACAATCCTCCTACTTTCAAATACGAATTTAATTGGTTAAATAATTCTTCTGCTTTAGGTTGATTAAAATGATCGAACAAAAATGTTGTCATCACTACATCATATTTTTTATCCGTTTCGAAATCAAAAATATCAGCACCAATAAAATTGATATTTAAATTTGACGTTTTTTCTTTTTGGGCTAAATCAATCATTCTCGAAGAAAAATCAACATAATCTATTTCCAATTTTAGATTTAATTTTTCTATTTCAGCGATAAATTTTCCCGCTCCTCCTCCAACCCACAAGATTTTATCATTCTCTTTCAAATGTTTCAAAATAACAAAATGAGCTTGATGTTGACGATTCAAAAAAATCAACTGGCTTAACGAATGATAATATGGCGCGATAAAATTATAGTTCATTATTCGAATAAAATTACGCTTAAAATTCCACAAATTGCTTTCAATAAAATCATTCCATCAATCGCAATTAAATAATATAAAATGGCTTTTGGACGATTGAGTTTAAAAGCAAAAATAGCTAAACAAACAATCGGAATTAACATAAACAAAATGCGGTGAAGTGGTAATCCATACCATATTCCGAAGATTACAAAACTCAAAAATCCTAAAAATATTAAGGGCAAAATAATGCGGTTTAACGTAAAATGATAACCATATTTTACAACAAAGGTTTTTAAATTTCGGTTGCTATCATCTTCATAATCTTTCAAATCAAACAAAATCGCATTCACAACGCAATACATAAAGGTTTGAGAAAATAGAAAATAGAATTTTGCATCAATGACATAATGCGTTTCATTCTTCAACATCAAAAATAAAACAGGTAAAAAAACAGTTGTAATCGCCCAAGTCCAGCCAATTAAAAATGGCTTTAACAACATCGTTTTACGCAACGAAATACCTAATTTGAAATCATAATAACCAAAGGATAAAATTGTTGTAAAAAATAAGACAGTCAACCATTTCCAAGTTAATATTTCGTAATTCGGTAAACAATTTATCGCTAAAATAATTCCAGAAATTAAAGCGATTACAGCTAAAATAAATGTATAAATACGAACAGATTTACGATGCGTAATGTAAAACTGAGTTCTGGGATTACTAGATGATTTTAAAGATTTTGGAATTCTGTAGGCGTATAAATAAAACAATACCGTAATGGTGCTAATAAAAGCATAATACGCAATCGAATTAAAAGGTAAACCAATTTTGATATTCGTCTCGATATTGAGCGCAATAGAAAGTAGAATTAAAAAAAAATTGGAAAAAAAAATGTTTACGATAAATCGACTAATCACTTTTTTTTCCATTTTCCTAACAACTTAAACTTTGAAAAACTCTAGAATGACATTTTTATAGGTTTCGCCAATCGGAATTTCTTCTTCATTCAAATATAAGACTTTATTTTGAATTGATTTCACTTTTTTTATCGAAACAATATAAGATCGATGAACTCGCACAAAAAGTTGATCGGGCAGTTTTTCTAAAATAGATTTCATCGATATTCGAGCCGTAATTCTTTTGCCATTTTCGAGGTGAATTTTTACATAATCGTCCAAACCTTCAATAAAATCAATTTCGTCGTAGGCGATTTTATTCAATTTGTAATCAGCTCGTATCGTCAAAAATTCTTTGTCTTCATTCAGTTTTTTATCCACTAAAATCAACACCGCTTTATTCACCGCTTCCTCAAATCTATCGTAATCTATCGGCTTCAACAAATAATCAATCGCCGCAACATTGAAACCATCAACCGCATATTCGGCAAAAGCTGTGGTAAAAATAACAGGAATTTTCTTGTCCATATTTTTGTAAAATTCCATTCCATTTGTACGCGAAATTTGAATATCCAAAAACATCAAATCGATTGGAAATTGATTGATATATTTCTGTGCATCTTTCAAATTGGAGAAGGTTTTTACTAACTCCAGATTTTCATTTCTAGAACAATAATTTTCTATTACCATCAATGCCAACGGCTCATCATCTATCGCAATTACTCTAATCATTCAAGAAAATTTTTAGTTCAACAATAAATTTAGATAAATCATCATTAATCGTTAATTTATAATGATTTGTATAAAAAAAATCTAATCTCTTTTTCGTATTCTTCAAACCAATTTCACTTTTTTCAGTTTCAGGATTCACCTCTTTCGAAATGGTATTTTCAACGTTTAAAAACAATGTTTGTTGCTCAACTTTTATCGAAATAATAACAGGTTGCGAGGCTTCATCAATCACACCATATTTGAATGCATTTTCGATAAAATTAATTAAAATTAATGGAGAAATTCTTAAATCGGCAGGATTTCCTTCAACTTCAAAAATAACAGATTCTTTGTGCGTTAATCTCAATTTTTGCAACTCAATATAATTCTTGATATAATCTAAATCTTGTTGCAAAGGCACAAAATCTTTGGAAGAATCTGAAACCACAAATCGCATCATTTTAGATAATTTCATCACCGCATCCGAAGCAGAATCCGATTTTTGAAGCGTTAAAGCATAAATATTATTCAACGTATTGAACAAAAAATGAGGATTAATTTGCGCTCTCAAATAAGCAATTTCCGACAATTGTTTCTCATTTTTCACCTCTTGATAACGCTTATTTTGACGAATAAAAAGTGAAACAATCGCCATCATCGAGAACATAATAATTTTCGGACTCCACATCATAAAATCACGTGGCGGTTTTCGAGGTTGAAATTGATCAAAAGGTGGCTTTTTCGGAGGCATTTTATTGAAATGA